>NZ_LSKN01000316.1:0-462 GCF_001557075.1 Methylobacterium sp. CCH7-A2 | reverse complement strand
GGTCAGGCCTCCGGGCGCGTTCACGACCACCAGGGGCAGACGCCGCGCCATGATCATCGCCAATTTCTCCATCCCCTCGCGGTTAGCAAGCGGGAGTTCGAGCACGCGAAGCTTTTTGTCGTTCTTGAAGGTCTCCCCCACCTCCTTCTGGACAGGGTCAGCCTCGATGACCACGGGATAGCGACCGGCGCGCATGAGCCTCTCGATGAAAGCCATGCAGGCGGTGCTCTTACCGCCGCCACCCTTGTAGGACCCAAAGATGATCAGCTGCAGCGCATCATCCAGACGGCTCAGCGGAAAGGTCCCATCGTCGCGACGCGGGTCATAGGCATCCTCGTCGCTGAACCTCCTCATCAGTTCGTCGAAGGCCGAGAAGTCCGTCTGCGGTCCGGTCATGGCGGCGAGCACCTCGATCGGAGAGACAGCGCCCCCGATCCCGCCGTCGGGCACGAGATCGAAATC
>NZ_LSKN01000315.1:0-35766 GCF_001557075.1 Methylobacterium sp. CCH7-A2 | reverse complement strand
TCCTGATCATCCTCGCCTTCAACTTCCTCGGCGACGGCCTGCGCGACGCGGCCGACCCCTATCGTTGAACCCGTCACAAGCTCGTCCGACGCGAAGACCCGGTGCGCATCGCCTTTCACACCCCGCTCAACACCTATGATGACGGCCGCATATCGGGCGACCGCCGCATGGCGAGACAGCTCGTGGCGGCGCTGGAAAGTCTTGGGCACAACGTCATGCCCGGCATCGGCGCGCGCGATTTCATGCCCACAGCCGAGCCCGAGCGGCTCGCGGCCCATCAGGCCGCCGCGGCGGAGCGCATCGAAGCCCTGCTCGCGCAGTGGCGCGGAGACGGGGCAGCGCCCGAGCTCTGGTTCACCTATCACAACTACTACAAGGCGCCCGACCTGCTGGGCCCCGCCATCTCGCAGAGGCTCGGCATCCCCTATGTCGTGGCCGAAGCCAGCGATGCGGAGCGTCGCGCCACCGGCGACTGGTCGGCTCATACCCGCCTCGTCCGCCAGGGACTGGCAGCGGCGGACCTGCATCTATGGTTCACGGATCGCGACCGACAGGGGCTGGAGCGCTGGCGCTCGGACCATACGGCGCTGATGGAGTTGCCGCCCTTCATCGCTTTCGCGGGCCCTCCGCCCTGCCGCAACGAGGAGACCGCCACGGTGCCTCGCCTCGTCACCGTCGCGATGATGCGCGAGGGCACCAAGGAAAACAGCTACCGCGTCTTGGCGCGGGTGCTCTCGCATCTGGTGGACCGACCCTGGACCCTGACCGTAATCGGCGACGGACGCAGGCGGGTCGAGGTCGAGGAGGCTTTCGCCGGTTTCCCCGAAGGACGCATCGCCTGGCGTGGGTCCATCACCCATGACCGTGTCGTCGCCACCCTGGCGGAGCATGACCTTTTCGTCTGGCCGGGCGTGCGCGAGGCTTATGGACTGGTCTACCTGGAGGCGCAGGCCGTCGGCCTGCCGATCGTCGCTTTCGACAGCGGCGGCGTCTCCGCCACCGTCAGGCGAGGCGAAACCGCACTGCTGCTGCCCGAGGACGACGAAGCGGGGCTCGCTTCGGCGCTGGGCGACCTGCTCGACGATCCGCGACGACGCGCGCAAATGGGCGTCGCCGCCCGCCGCTTCGCTCTGGACGAGCGCAACCCGGCCCGAGCCGCCGACATCCTCGCGCGGGGGCTCGCCGTCGCGATCGCGAACCATGCCGCGCGCCGCGCTCAGCCCGCCATGGAGCCGATGCCGTGACGCCCCCCCGCCAGGATCATTGGGGCGATCTTCGGTCGGAACTCGACTGCTGGAGCGCGGCCGGTCGGCAGATCCGGCTCTGGCTGCGCGACGACGACGCCATCGCGGCCAGCCCTGCCCTCGACCGTCTGGCGACGCTGCCCGAGCGGCACGGCCTCCCTGTCCTGCTCGCCGTCATTCCCATGCTGGCTGAACCTTCGCTCGGCCGGGCACTTCGGCAGATGCCGTTGCTGCGGCCCTGCCAGCACGGCACCTGGCATCGAAACCATGCCGAGCCGCCGGCCAAGAAGTCGGAGTTCGGCCCCTCTCGCGACGCGATGGAACTCGACGCCGAGATCGCGACCGCCTCGCGGCACCTCGCCGACGTGCTGGAAACCGCGCCGCTTCCGGTCTTCGTGCCGCCCTGGAACCGGATCGATCCGGCTCACGCGGCCCGGCTGCCGGCTCTCGGCTTCCACGCTCTCTCCTGCTTCCGCGGCTATCGGCTCAGGCCCGAGGGCGGCCCCCGTCTCATCAACACGGCGCTCGACATCATCGACTGGACGAGCCGGACCGGCCGCCGGACCGACGATCTCCTTGCCGAATGCTGTCGCCTGCTGGGGTCACTCCGGGCCGAAGGGGACGGTGACACCGCCTTCGGCCTGTTGCTGCACCATCGCGACCATGACGAGATGGCGTGGGGATTTCTCGACGCCTTTCTGGCCGCTTCGCTCGCCCACCCGGCCGTCATCCCCGGCGATCCGCGACAGATGGTCAACGACCGCATTTCCCAAGCGGCACCCAGCCGCTAGAATCCGGGAACCAATCCCGTGCCAGAACGTTGAGCGCCCATGAAAAAGCCGATCGCCGCCGCCGCCCTGCTCGGCACCCTTGCCCTCGCTGCCTGCAGCACTCCGCAAAGGTTGCAGCCGCAGCCCCAACCCGCCGGGATGCCACAGATCACCCCGACGAAGCGGATCACGGTCGTCGGCAGCGAGGTTATCCTCCCGGACGGCACGCGGGCGCCGATGGACGCCACCGGCGGCTTCCTGCTGCCGAACGGCGAGCGCGTGCTTCGCGACGCGCGCGGCGCCCTCGTCCTGCCCAATGGCAACCGCTGCCTGCCGGACGGGCAGGGTTATGTCTGCCCCTGATGCAGATTCGAGCGGTCGGTCGGGTGCGCCGGACTTGGACAGGTTCCAACCTCGCGCTATAACGGCGGGGCGTATTCTCAGGTGCGTTCGTCCTCGGCATGAGGTCGTCTGACCTATCTGCGGGGGGCGACGCGGATATGCCTTTCAACGTCGTCGACCTTCCGGGTACCGATCGGGTACAGCGCTCGTCCCACGCGCCGCGCGTCCTGATCTACAGCCACGACACCTTCGGACTGGGCCATATCCGGCGTTGCCGCGCGATCGCGAACTCGCTGGTCGCGAGCTACCCTCATATATCAGTGATCATAGTCTCGGGCTCGTCGGTGATCTCGAGCTTCCAGTTCGGTGATGGCGTCGACTATGTGCGCATTCCCGGCGTCGAGAAGCAGACCGATGGGCGCTATGGCCCGCACCATCTCAATCTCGACCTGAACGACACGATCCGGCTGCGGACCGACATCATCAAGCAGGTCGTCCTGTCCTTCGATCCCGATGTCGTCATTGTCGACAAGGAGCCGATCGGCCTGCGAGGCGAACTCGTGCCGGCGCTCGACATCCTGCGCCGCCGCGGTGCCCGGATCGTGCTCGGCCTGCGCGACGTGCTCGACGAGCCGGTCAAACTGCACGAGGAATGGCGCCAGAGCGGGGCTCTGGACGCACTCGGGCAGATCTATGACGACATCTTCGTCTATGGGCTGGAGAGCATCTACCAGCCACTCGCCGGTCTGCCGAACCCGCATCTCTTCGAACATAAGATCCGCTACACCGGCTATCTCAAGCGCGCCGTTCCGAGCCCGATGCCGCCGACGCGCTTTCCCCGGATCACCAAGGGTCCCTTCATCCTGGTGACGCCGGGCGGCGGCGGTGACGGCGCCGGCGTCATTGACTGGGTGATCTCCGCCTATGAGGCCGATCCGACGATCGAACTGCCTTCCCTGATCGTCTTTGGCCCATTCATGTCGCGCGAGCGGCGCAAGGGCTTTGCCGAGCGCATCGCGCGCATTCCGAAGCTCGAGAGCCTCGGCTTCGAGCCGCGCCTCGAACTGCTGATGAACCGGGCCCACTGCGTTGTCGCGATGGGCGGCTACAACACCTTCTGCGAGGTGCTGTCCTTCGACAAGCCGGCGCTTATCGTCCCCCGAGTGAAGCCCCGCCTCGAGCAGGCGATCCGGGCCGAGCGCGCCGACCAGCTAAAGCTGATCGACGTGCTGCATGATCCGCAGGAGAGCGGCGAGGGTCCTCGCGACCCGCTGAGGATGGCCGCCGCGCTCCACGCGCTGCCGCGGCGCATGCCGCCCTCCCAGGCTTTCGTGCCCAACCTGCTCGACGGGCTGCCGACGATCGGCCGTGCGCTGGCGGACGACCTGTCGCTGCCCGTCCGCGATCGCCCGGCGGCGCAGAGCAGCCTCGCCAAGAGCTGAAGCACACGCACAGCCGGCATCCCATGGGCTGGCGACATGCCCGGTCGTCCCGGTCCCACACCGGCAGCGATGGACAAGCCCGATAAAGTTCTCAATATATCAGCAGCTGAAGGGTGCGCGTCGATCGGGCGCCCAACATGGAGAAGCGCCATGGCGCCGCTGCTGTTCAGGAACTTCCAGCTCCTTGAACCGGATTTCGGCGAGGTGCGCGCCGGTTACGAACTGCTGGTCGAGGGTGAGACGATCCGCGAGCTCTCCGACAGCCCGATCCGGTCGGACTCGGCGGAGATCATCGACTGCGGCGGGCGCACGTTGATGCCGGGGCTGATCGACAGCCATGTCCACGTCTTCCTCTCGGAAGTCGTCATCCGCTCGATGGAGAGCATGCCGCTGACGCTGATGACGGCGCGCGCCATCGGCCTGATGAAGGGCATGATCGACCGCGGCTTCACCACGGTACGCGACACCGGCGGCGCCGATTGGGGCATCAAGGAGGCTGTCGAAAAGGGGCATGTCTCGGCACCGCGCCTCTTCATCGCAGGCCAGGCGATCGGCCCCACCGGTGGCCACAGCGACCCGCGTCGGCGCACCGACTTCGGCTCGCGCTGCAACTGCTGCAACGCCATGGCCTATACGATGAACGTCTCGGACGGCGTGTCCTCCGTGCGCAAATCGGTCCGTGAGCAGATGCGGCTCGGCGCCGACCACATCAAGATCATGATGTCGGGCGGCGTCGCCTCCCCCTACGATCCGCTCGACTCGCTGCAGTTCAGCCTCGATGAGGTCCGCACCGCCGTCGAGGAAGCGGCCGCCTTCGGCCGCTATGTCTGCGCTCATGCCTACACGCCCGAAGCGATCACCCGCGCCGCCCAGTGCGGCGTACGCGCCATCGAACACGGCAACCTGATCGACGATGCCGCGGCGAAGCTGATGGCCGAGAAGGGCATGTTCCTCACCGCCAATCTCGTCGCCTATTACGCGATGAAGGAGCGTGCCGCAGAATTCGGCATGAATGGCGACATGCTCGCCAAGAACGATCTCGTCATCGACGGCGGCCTCCGCTCGCTAGAGATCTGCAAGCGCGCCGGCGTGCCGGTCGCCTATGGCTCTGACCTGCTCGGCCAGCTCCAGGTCGACCAGTCGCGCGAATTCCTGCTGCGGCGGGAGGTTCTCTCGCCGATCGAGATCATCCGCTCAGCCACCACCGTCGGAGCCCAGCTCCTGCGTATGGAAGGCAAGCTTGGCACGCTGCGTGCTGGGGCTTATGCGGATATGATCCTGGTCGACGGCAACCCGCTGGAAGACCTGGCCCTTCTGCAGGACCAGGGAGCCCGGCTGCCGGTGATCATGAAAGGCGGCGCGTTCCACAAGAACACGCTCCAGTGAAAGCAGATTGAATGCGCAGGACAGCACGCCGTCGTTCTGGGCCGGCCCGGCTCGGCTTCGGCCGGAATGATCGCCTTCAGCCCGGCCTCGCCGGAGACGCCGCATGAGCGCCGCCACCCGCCCGAGCCTGGGCCGCATCGCGCTCAACGCGGCCGCGGGCCTGTCTCTGCTCTACATCCTGTTGCCGCTGATCTTCGTCACCTGGCTCGCCTTCTTCCGGCAGGAGATCCCCTCCTTCCCGCCGGAAGGCTATTCGCTGAAGTGGTTTTCGGCCGCCGCCAACAACCAGCCCTTCATCAACGGCTTCCTGCTCAGCCTTCAGGTCGGCGTCTCCGCCACGCTGATCGGCCTTTTGCTGGGCGTGCCCGCGAGCCTCGCACTGGTCCGCCATCGGATCGTGCTGGGGCCCGCCTTCAACACGCTGCTGCTGCTGCCGCTGGTCATGCCGGGCATCGTGCTCGGTACGGCGACCTACGTCTTCCAGATCGAGACCGAAATCGCGACCGGCCTGCCGGTCATGGGCTCGCTTGGCGGTCTTATCGCCGCTCATACCCTCGTCGTCATTCCCTGGGTGGTCAGGCTCGTCACGGCCAGCTTGGTCGGCTTCGACCGCACGATCGAGGAAGCGGCGCAGAACCTCGGCGCCGGCCCCTTCACCACATTCCGGCGCGTGACGCTGCCCAGCATCCGTCCCGGCATCGTCGCGGCGGGGCTCTTCGGCTTCGTCACCTCGTTCGGCAATCTGGAGATGAGCCTGTTCCTGGTCGGACCCGGCCGGACGACCCTGCCCATCGCCATCCTGCAATATCTCGAATGGAAGATCGATCCGACCGTGGCCGCAGCATCCCTGATCCAGATCGTCCTGATCGCCGTCGCGATGATCGTGACCGACCGTTACGTCAAGCTGAGCCGGGTGGTCTGAGATCATGGCGCGGCTTTCGATCGAGAATCTCCGCAAGACCTATGGCGACCTGACCGTCGTCAACAATGTCGATATCGACATCGCCGATGGCGAGTTCCTCGTCCTGCTCGGCCCGTCGGGCTGCGGCAAAACGACGACGCTGCGCATGGTCGCCGGCTTCATCGCTCCCAGCGCCGGCAGGATCGCGATCGGCGATCGTGAGGTCACGGCGCTGCCGCCCTGGAAGCGCAATTGCGGCCTCGTCTTCCAGAGCTATGCGCTCTTCCCGCATATGACGGTGGCGGAGAACGTCGCCTTCGGGCTGGAGATGCGCAAGATCCCGCCGGCCGACCGGGCGCCGCGCGTCGCCGAGGCACTGCGCCTCGTCCAGCTCGCCGGCTTCGACGAGCGCTATCCGCGCCAACTCTCCGGAGGCCAGCAGCAGCGCGTCGCGCTCGCCCGCGCCCTCGCCATGGAGCCGGACGTGCTGCTCCTCGACGAGCCGCTGTCCAATCTCGACGCCAAGCTGCGCCAGGAGGTCCGGGTCGAGATCCGAGACCTGCAGCGCAAGCTCGGCCTGACCACGATCATGGTCACCCACGACCAGGAGGAGGCGCTGACCATGGCCGACCGTCTGGTCGTCATGGAAAAGGGCGAGGTCCGCCAGATCGGCACCCAGCGCGAGCTCTATGAGCGGCCGGCCGACCGCTTCGTCGCCGGTTTCATCGGTCGCAGCGCCTTCCTCGACGGCGAGATCGTGGCACCCGGTCGCTTCCGGACGAAAGGCGGCGTCACGATCGGCTGCGCGGCCGCGACCGGCGCGGGCGCGGCGACGCTTGCCCTGCGCCCCGAACGCATCGCCGTCGGCGGCGAGGCGCAGGGGCTTCACAACCATTTCGAGGCGCGCGTCGAGCACGCCTCCTATCTCGGCGCGATCCTCGAGATCGACGTCGGCCTGTCCGGTCATGACCGGATGCTGCTGCAGATCCCGAACAAGGCCGGCACCGCCGAGCCGAAGCCGGGCGAGACCATCACCATAGGCTGGGCCGAAGACGCCGGGCTCGTTTATCCGCGCGAAGCCTGATCTCGGGTTTCGACGGGCGTCCAACAGGGGAGTAAAACCATGGCCACTTTCGACAGACGCGATCTTCTCAAGGGCGCCGGCGCCGTCGCTCTCGCCTCCGGGCTCGGCATGCCGGCCCTCGCCCAGGCTGCCGGCAGGGTCGTCGTCGGAACCTGGGGCGGCGACTATGCCCGCCTGCTGACCAAGAACATCGAGGACCCCTTCCTGAAGTCCAAGGGCATGGAAGTGGTGCAGGATCAGGCTGGCGACGCGCCCCGTCGCGCCAAGATGGTCGCCGAGCGCCGCCTCCCGCGCGGGACGGTCGACATTCAGGGCCTGTCCGCTGCCAACATGTTCGAGATGAACGAGGCCGGCGTCATCGAGACGATCGACTACGCCAAGATCCCGAACGCCAAGAATCTCATCCCCGCGATGAAGTATCCCTATGGCGTCGGTCACATCTATTCGGGCAACGTGGTGATCTACAATCCCAAGGTCATTACGGCAGCCCCGACCGGTTTCAAGGACTGGCTCGACCCCAAGCACGGCAACAAGATCGGCTTCATCGACATCCAGTACCAGTCGATCATGATCGCGGCCTCGCTCGCCGGCACCAATGGCGCCAGCATGAACGACCTCGACAAGGCGAAGGAGGTGCTGATGGCGGTCAAGAAGGCCGGCGCCCGCGTCTACCCGACGAACGAGGCCTTCGCCGCCGCGATGAAGAACGAGGAGATCGGCATCAGCGCGATCTGGAAGGCGCGCGTCGTCCAGTGGCAGAACGCCGGCATCCCCTGCGAGGCCGTCGCTCCCGTCGAAGGCATCCCGATCTATGTCTCGGGCTTCGTCATCCAGAAGAACGCGCCCAACAAGGACAACGCCTACGCCTATATGAACGCGATGCTCGAGAAGGCCGCTCAGGAGGCCTTCGCGGTCGACATGGGCTACAACGGCACCGTCACCGGGCTGAATGTGGCGCCCGACCTGCAGAAGCGCATCGGCTTCACCCCCGAGGAGGAGAAGAAGCTGCGCGACCTCGACTACGCCTTCCTCGCCAAGAACGATTCGGCGATGAAGGAATGGTGGGACAAGGTCTTCAAGGCGTGATGAACAGGGCTGGCACGTCATTCTCGGGCGGCGCTCCGCGCCGACCCGAGAAGCTCATCACGATGAAGGCGCGGTGGTCCGCGTCCGCGTCCGGGGATGCTCGGGTCGAGCCCGAGCATGACGGAGCCACGCCATGAGCACCACCGCTCCGGAACCCGTCGCGGGCGCGCGCACCGGCCTTGCCGGACTGCTCGTCGTGCCGGCGACGCTCTTCGTCGCGATCGGGCTGCTCGGCCCGATCGCGATCCTCTTCCGTTATTCGCTGAACCAGTTCATTCCCGGCCAGTTCATGGTCGACGGGCTGACGATCGAGAACTACGTCAAGTTCTTCACCGACAGCTATTACCTTACCGTGCTGGCCCGCACCGTCCGCGTCGCCGTCGTCTGCACCGTCGCCTGCCTCGTGATGGGCTTTCCGCTCGCCTATGTGCTGGCCCGGACCCAGAGCCGCTTCAAGAACCTGCTGATCATCGCCGTCGTCCTGCCGCTCTTCGTCGGCAACGCCGTGCGCGCCGCCGGCTGGATGACCGCCTTCGGCAGCAAGGGCGCGCTCAACGCCTCGCTGATGGGGCTGGGCCTGATCGACCAGCCGCTCGAGATCATGTTCACCGAGAACGCCGTCCTCATCGGCATCGTCGCGGTCAACCTGCCCTTCATGGTGCTGACCCTGCAGAGCGTGATCGAGGGCATCCCGCGCAATGTCGAGGAGGCTGCCTTCAGCCTCGGCGCCGGCCCGGCGGCGATGTTCCGCCGCGTGCTCTGGCCGCTGGCGCTGCCCGGCATCCTCGCCGGCACGATCCTGACCTTCATCCTGGCGATGAACGCCTATGCCACGCCGGTCCTGCTTGGTGGCCCGAAGTTCCAGATGATGGGGCCGCTGGTCTATGGTCAGTTCGCCCAGCAGAACAACTGGCCCTTCGGCGGCGCGATCTCGTTCATTCTGATGACCGCGACCATCCTGCTGACGGTGGCCGCCAATCTGATCGTTCAGAGGCGCTATCGCTGAGGCCGCCTGCGGCGCAGCGTCACTGGCGCCGGCCGGCGCTGGTCAAGCAGGCGGCAGCATCTTAAGGGGTCGGCATGACATTCAGCGGTACTCTCGTCCCCGTCGCCGTCGGTGCGGTCGCCGTGGTCCTCGTCCTTGGCCTCGCCAACATGCTGCGGGGCGGCAGCGCCAACACCTCGCAGACGCTGATGCGTCTGCGCGTCGTGCTGCAATTCGTCGCGATCCTCGTCATCCTGTTCGTGCTGTGGTGGCGCAGCGGCTGACCGCCCGATCAGCCAGCCCCCATCCCCAGATTTTGCAAACCATTGACCGAAAACGGCTTTCTCGTGGTTGCGGCAGCAACGGAAGGACGTTTGCCGCAATCGCGCCATAATCCGGTCACGAGTCTTTGGGCATCGTTAAACCTGGTTCCGCCGACAAGAAGTTCAGATCGCTCATGGTTCGCGTCGCGTCGCTGCTCGCTCTCGGTTGTCTGGCAGTCTCGCCTCTCGCGGCGCAGACTCAGACCCTCCCCGCCGGGACTTCGAGCTACGCACCGGCCACCACATCTGCTCCCTCCCTCTCCTGGGAAGCGCGTATCGGAGGCGCCGTCGCCAATCCGGGCGGCAGCCGCGAGAGCGGTCTGGCGAATTTCAGCGGCGAAATCGCGACGCCGCGGCCCTTCACCCTCTCGGATCGCTTCGCCAACGCCTTCGTCCCGCGTTTTCATCTCGGCGCGAGTGCGAATTTCAACGGCACGCGTTACGCCTATGCCGGTGCGACCTGGACCGTCGATCTGAGCCGGACGGTCTTCGTCGAGGCCAGCCTGGGTGCCGCCGTCAACGACGGCAAGACCGGCTCCGTGGTCCCCGAAAACCGCCTCAATCTCGGCTGCAACGCTGGCACGCGCGAGGCGGCGGCGCTGGGCGTGCGCCTGAACGACCGCTGGAGCCTGGTCGCGACGCTGGAGCATTTCAGCACCGCCGGCTGCTCGGACCGCACCCAGCCCAAGGGGCCGGCCAATATCGGCGCCCGCCTCGGCTACAGCTTCTGACACGGGGCGTTTCGCCGCTCTCGCTCCCGCGCGAAGGCCGCTTCCGTCCCGCCCGCGCCGCGCTATAAGGCGCTCATGGTCAAGCTCAACCGAATCTACACGCGCACCGGCGACGACGGCACCACGGGGCTCGCCGCGGGTCCGCGCCGGCCGAAATATGATCTGCGCGTCGCGGCCTATGGTACGGTCGACGAGACCAATGCCTGCATCGGCATCGCGCGTCTTCACGCCGCCAGCGAGGATGCCGAGCTGGACGCGATGCTCGGCCGCATCAGCAACGATCTTTTCGATCTCGGTGCCGATCTCTCGACGCCGGACACCGGGACGCCCCCGGCCTACGAGCCCCTGCGGATCGTGCCGGCGCAGGTCGAGCGCATCGAGGCCGATATCGATCGGCTGAACGAACATCTCGCGCCGCTGCGCTCCTTCGTCCTGCCAGGCGGCACACCGGCGGCAACCCATCTGCATCTCGCGCGCACCGTCAGCCGCCGCGCCGAGCGGCTGATGACGGAACTCGCCCAGACGCCCGGGGAGATCGTCGGGGCGCCGGCCCTGCACTACATCAACCGGCTCTCGGACTTCCTCTTCGTCGCCTCGCGCCATCTCAACGCCAGGGCCCAGGGCGACGTGCTCTGGGTGCCCGGCCAGAACCGCTAGCGGGCCGCGTGTTCATTCCCCTGCATGACGGCGTGCCGCTGCGCTACATGCGCGCGCCCTATGTCACGCATGTCCTGATCGCGCTCTGCGTCCTGCTTTATCTGCTGCTGACCCTGCGCGAGAGCGAGACCGGCCAGATCGCGATCGCCGCCGGCTTCGGGCTGATACCCTCCGTGCTGTTCGGAACGGCCCAGCTCCCTCCCGAATTGCTGCAGGCGCCCGCTTGGCTGACGCCGCTGAGCAACGTCTTCCTGCATCTCGGCTTCGCCCATCTCATCGGCAACATGCTGTTCCTGTTCGTCTTCGGCGACAATGTCGAGGACGCGATGGGCCATGCACGGTTCCTGCTGTTCTTCTGCCTCTGCGGCCTCGGCGGCTCGCTCGCCCATGCGCTGATCAACCCCGCCTCCGAACAGCCGTTGATCGGTGCTTCAGGCGCGATCTCCGGCGTCATCGCGGCCTATCTGATGCTCTATCCCCGCGTTCGCATCTGGGGGCTCGCCTTCAACTGGATTCCGCTGCGGATCACCGCGCTTTATGCCATCATTGCCTGGGTGCTGTTCCAGCTCGTCCAGGCCCTGCTCGACCCGGACGGCCATGTCGGCTGGTGGGCCCATCTCGGCGGGCTGGCCACCGGCGTCGCGCTCACGCCCGTCTTCATTCATCGCCAGGCGCGCCTGTTCGGCCGCCCGGCACGGGGTTGAGGGGTGCGTTTGGGCATCGTGGATGGGCCATTCGCGGCGTTGACAAGCGCAAACGGCCGTCGTTACGGTCCGACCGCATTCGAGCCGAGAGCCGCGATGCCGCCATCCTGCCGCCGCATGCGGCGACGCCCCGGATGCGGCGGGACCAGCCTCTTTTCTGAACGGTGATGACGACGATGAAGATCCTTGTGCCCGTCAAGCGGGTTGTCGACTACAACGTGAAGATCCGGGTGAAGGCGGACGGCTCGGGCGTCGAACTCGCCAACGTCAAGATGTCGATGAACCCCTTCGACGAGATCGCGGTCGAAGAGGCGCTGCGGCTGAAGGAAGCCGGCAAGGCGACCGAGGTCGTCGTGGTCTCGATCGGACCGGCGCAGGCCGCCGAGACGATCCGCACCGGGCTCGCCATGGGCGCCGACCGCGGCATCCTGGTGAAGGTCGAGGGCACGGTTGAGCCGCTGTCGGTCGCCAAGCTCCTCAAGAAGGTCGTCGAGCAGGAGAGCCCCGGCCTCGTCATTCTCGGCAAGCAGGCGATCGACGACGACTGCAACCAGACCGGCCAGATGCTGGCCGCGCTGCTGGGCTGGCCGCAGGGCACCTTCGCCTCCAAGGTCGAGCTCGGCGCTGATGCGGTCGATGTCACCCGCGAGGTCGATGGCGGCCTGCAGACCGTCTCGCTCAAGCTGCCGGCGATCGTCACCACCGATCTGCGGCTGAACGAGCCGCGCTACGCTTCGCTGCCCAACATCATGAAGGCCAAGAAGAAGCCGCTCGACGAAACCTCGGCCGAGGCGCTCGGCGTCGATGTCGCGCCGCGCCTGACGGTGCTCAAGACCGTCGAGCCCGCCGGCCGTTCCGCCGGCATCAAGGTCGGCTCCGTCGCCGAACTCGTGTCCAAGCTCAAGACCGAAGCGGGAGTTCTCTGAGATCATGACGACGCTGCTTCTCGCCGAGCACGACAACAAGAGCCTCAACGAGGCCACCCGCAAGGCCCTGACGGCCGCCAAGGCGCTCGGTGCGCCGGTCCATATCCTCGTCGCCGGCCAGGGCGCACAGGCCGTGGCCGACGCCGCCGCGAAGCTCGACGGTGTCGAGAAGGTGCTGCTGGCCGACGACGCGGCCCTCGGCCATCATCTCGCCGAGCCGCTGGCCGCGCTGATCGTCTCCCTCGCAGGCGGCTATGACGCCATCGTCGCGGCCGGCACCACCGCGGGCAAGAATGTCGCGCCCCGCGTCGCCGCCCTGCTCGACGTGATGCAGGTCTCGGAGATCACCAAGGTCGTCTCGCCCGACACCTTCGAGCGGCCGATCTATGCCGGCAACGCCATCCAGACTGTCCAGTCGTCCGACGCCAAGAAGGTCATCACCGTGCGTGGCGCCTCCTTCGCCGCCTCGGCCGACGGCTCCGCCACTGCCCCGGTCGAGGCCGTCGCGGCTGCGCCGCAGGACGGCTCCTCCAGCTTCAAGGGCGAGGAGGTCGCCAAGTCGGATCGTCCCGAGCTGGCCTCGGCCAAGATCATCATCTCGGGTGGTCGCGCGCTCGGCTCCGCGGAGGCCTTCGCCAAGGTCATCGAGCCGGTCGCCGACCGGCTCGGCGCGGCCATGGGCGCCTCGCGCGCCGCGGTCGACGCCGGCTACGCGCCGAACGACTGGCAGGTCGGCCAGACCGGCAAGGTCGTGGCGCCGGATCTCTACATCGCCGTCGGCATCTCGGGCGCGATCCAGCATCTCGCCGGCATGAAGGATTCGAAGGTCATCGTCGCCATCAACAAGGACGAAGAGGCCCCGATCTTCCAGATCGCCGACTACGCCCTCGTCGGCGATCTCTTCACCCTGCTGCCCGAGCTCGACGCCGAACTCGCCAAGCTCGGCAAGTAAGGGACGGGGTCGGGAGCAGGGACAGGTTCGGCTAGGCCGCGCGGGCGGGACTTTCCCCCGGCGGCCACTCTGGCACTGTGCTACGCCTGCGATAGATATATGAAGAAGCTGCCCGTTGCGGCAGCCCGCATCCGCCTCCGACAAGAGCGGCGGCGACACCGGAGATGGAAGACACCATGTCGGCTCAGGCGATCAGGACGATCGGCATCATCGGCGCGGGCCAGATGGGCAACGGCATTGCTCATGTGGCCGCGGTTGCCGGCTTCGACGTCAAGCTGCATGACGTCGCCGAGGAGCGCATCAAGGCGGCTCTCGCCACGATCGACGGCAACATGGCGCGCCAGGTCGCCAAGGGCGCGATCGGCGACGAGATCCGCCGCGACGCCATGGCCAAGATCGCGCCGGCCCCCGGCCTCGAGGGCCTCGCCGACTGCGACCTCGTCATCGAGGCTGCGACGGAGAACGAGGAGACCAAGCGCAAGATCTTCACCGCCGTCTGCCAGCACATCAAGCCCGAGGCGATGTTGGCCTCCAACACCTCCTCGATCTCGATCACACGCCTCGCGGCCGCGACCGACCGGCCCGAGCGCTTCATCGGCATCCATTTCATGAATCCCGTGCCGCTGATGCAGCTCGTCGAGCTGATCCGCGGCATCGCCACCGACGATCAGACCTTCGAACTCGCCAAGGAGTTCGTCGGCAAGCTGCACAAGACCGTCTCGGTCTCCGAGGACTTCCCGGCCTTCATCGTCAACCGCATCCTGCTGCCGATGATCAACGAGGCGGTCTACACGCTTTATGAGGGCGTCGGCTCGGTCGAGGCGATCGACACCGCGATGAAGCTCGGCGCGAACCATCCGATGGGCCCGCTGCAGCTCGCCGACTTCATCGGCCTCGACACCTGCCTCTCGGTCATGCAGGTGCTTCATGACGGCCTGGCAGACTCGAAGTACCGCCCCTGCCCGCTCCTGGTGAAATATGTCGAGGCCGGCTGGCTCGGCCGCAAGACCAAACGCGGATTCTACGATTATCGCGGCGAGAAGCCGGTTCCGACGCGCTGAGCCCGCCGTCATGCTCGGGCGCGACCCGGGCATGTCTCCCCGCAGCATCCTGCACCAGAGGGTCGAGCCCAGCCCGACCCCGACGGCTGTGGCGGCCCAATCGCCGCACCCCTTCACATTCCTGTCGTGCCGCGCTTACATTGATGTCCGTGCGGGATTCGTCTCGCATGTGAAAGCGGAGGTGCGGCGGGTTTGACGGCGCATGTGATGCATCCGATGGCCTCGCCGGATGGCTGTCCGGCTCTGGTCCTGAATGCCGATTTTCGGCCGCTGAGCTATTATCCGCTCTCCCTCTGGAGCTGGCAGGACGCGATCAAGGCGGTCTTCATGGACCGCGTGAACATCGTCTCCGAATACGACACGGTCGTCCGCAGCCCGAGCTTCGATATGCGGCTGCCCTCGGTGGTCTCGCTGAAGACCTATATCAAACCCTCGCGCACCCCGGCCTTCACCCGCTTCAACGTCTTCCTGCGCGACCGTTTCGCCTGCCAGTATTGCGGCGCCCGCGACGAGCTCACCTTCGACCATGTCATCCCGCGCTCGAAGGGCGGGCTCACCACCTGGGAGAACGTGGTCGCCGCCTGCTCGCCCTGCAATCTGCGCAAGGGCGACAAGATGCCTGCCGCGGTCGACATGTTTCCGATGCAGAAGGCCTACGCGCCGACGATCAACGACCTGCACCGCAACGGCAAGCTCTTCCCGCCGAACTACCTCCACGAGAGCTGGCTCGACTATCTCTACTGGGACTCCGAACTGGAGCCGTGAGGCGCAGCACACCCGCGCGCTGTGGTGCACCCCATATCAGCGCCATTCTCCCTATAAGACCGCTATATCCTACCCCAAAAGTCTGCGTTGAGCGTAACTGCAACGCCCCACCGAAGACGAGCGCGAGCCTAGGTACGGGCCCCGTCTTCAGAGGCACCCGCCCTTCAAAGATGCCAGCCGGTTGGTGCCAATCTGATCATCGCTCGCGAGCAAAAGCTGGATGACGGCGGTAGTCGCGGGGAAGCCTCAGACTCCGGACGTGGCCCCTAGCCGACGCCTGGAACGTCTGCTCCCGGGCAATCCAATTCGCGTGGCGCCCGCGACGGCCGAATCTGGCGCTTCTCGTTCATAAAGCGTCATATGTAGACAACGCTGATGTCCTGTTGGGTAGACCGGCCCGACTGCTGACTTGTTGTGGAGGTCGAACGTCTGCAACGATGATCGGATTGCTTTGGTTCGATTTCCAAGCGCCAGCCGCCTTCGATCACGTCACGAACCGCCCATGAAAACCTACGTTACGTTTGCCGCCGCAGCCTTGGCCGAGATCGCGGGCTGCTTCGCCTTCTGGGCTTGGCTTCGGCACGATAAATCCTGGGTTTGGCTGATACCGGGCTTGTTGGCCCTCGCGGTGTTCGCCTACCTATTGACGCTGGCGGAGACTGATGCAGCGGGGCGCTCCTACGCGGCGTACGGTGGGGTCTACATCTTTGCCGCAGTTGCGTGGCTTTGGGCCGTCGAGGGGCAGCGCCCCGATCGCTGGGACATCCTCGGGGTCGCCATATGCCTGGTCGGTAGTGCCATCATGATCTTCGCTCCTCGCAGCGCCTAAGTACGCCGCGATCAAAAGCGCGAAGGATCGATGGCCAAACACCATTCCATTTCTGCGAGGAGACGCATCGCAGGAACGCTGGGCGGTTCACAACGGCCAGGGCTTTCTCCGCGAGCACTACGAAGCGAGCAGGCCCGCGAGCGCGTTGTCGCGACGGCGTGACAGCGAGCGGGCGATGGCGAGAGCCAGGGCCGTCAGCGCGAACAGGAACAGGCCGGGCACGATGGCGAGCCAGGGCGCGCGGGAGAAGTAGGGCCGGGCTTCGGCGATCATCGCACCCCATTCCGGCGCTGGAGGCTGGATGCCGACGCCGAGAAAGCCGAGCGCGGCGATGTTCAGAATCGTGTGGCCGAACTGGAGCGCGATCAGGCCGGCAAGCATCGGCAGAATCTGCGGCACGACATGGCGGCTGAGCACATAGGCCGAGGAACCGCCAGCGACGCGGGCCGCCGTCACGAACTCGCGCTCGCGCAGCGAGAATGCGGCAGCGCGGGCGATGCGGGCGTACTTGACCCAGCCGGTCAGGCCTAGAGCCAGGATCAGCGGCAGGGCGCCGCCACCGAGATACACCGCGAGGATCAACGCGATGATGATCTGCGGCAGCGCGGTCAGCACGTCCATGCCGAAGATCAGCGCGCGATCGACACGGCCGGCGAACTCGGCGGCGACAACGCCGACGGCAAGCCCCGTGGCGAAGGACATGGCTACGATCGCCGAGGACAGGCCGATGTCGAGCAGGAAGCCATGGGCGATGCGCGCCAGCACGTCGCGGCCGAGCTGGTCGGTCCCGAGTGGGAAGGCAAGGCTCGGCGCCTCCAGGCTGTTGCGCAGGGAGGCGTCGATCGGATCGAGCGTCAGCCCGTATGCGACCGGCACGGCGAGCAACAGCGCGATCACGAGGATCGCCCAAGGCGGGCGATGCAGGCGGCTCACGAGCCAGCCCTCGCCAGCCTGATGCGGGGATCGATCCGTGCGACGATGAGATCGGCGATCAGGTTCGCCAGTGCGACCGCCAGCGCGATCACGGCGATCGCGCCGAGGAAGGCCGGGCCGTCATGGCTGTCGAGCGCATCGGTGAGGTAGGCACCGAGCCCGGGGATCGAGAACAGCCGCTCGACCACGACCACGCCACCGATCAGGAAGGCGAACTGCAAGGCGAGATAGGGCACGAGCGGCACGAGCGCATTCGGCAGGGCGTGGATGGTGAAGATCGCAGCCTCGCTCAGCCCCTTGGCGCGGGCAGTGTCGATATGCGGCGCGGCATAGGCCTCGTCCAGCGCGCCATCGAGCAGGATCGCGTTGAAGCCGAACTGGCCGAGCGCCAGCACCGCGACCGGCAGCACCAGATGCGCCCAGCTTTCGAAACCTGAGACCGGCAGCCAGTCGAGCCGCACGGCGAAGAGGATGATCAGCAGAACGCCGACGTAGAAAGACGGCAGCGCGATCGCGCCGATGGCGATGGCCTCGATGGCCGCCCCCGTCTTCCGGCTCTGCGCGCGCCGCTTCAGCGCAACCAGGGCCAGTGTCAGCGTGAGGCTGGTGATTGTTGCGAGCGCGGCGAGAAGAGCCGTCGCCGAAAGCCGCCAGCCGAGCTCGGTGAGGACCGGACGGCCGGTGCGGATCGAGTTGCCGAGATCGCCGGTCAACGCCGCCAGCAGCCAGCGGCCATACTGCACGAGGATCGGTGCATCGAGCCCGAACCGTTCGGCGATGCGCGCGACATCGGCGCCGGAGACGGCCGCCGTCTGGTCCTGAATGAAGATGCGCGTCAGGATGATTTGCGCCGGCTCGCCGGGAACGAGGCGCAGCAGGACATAGGTCAGGAAGGTCGCGGCCAGCACCGTCGCGCCGGCGAGCGCAACCCTCCTGATGAGATAGGCAACCATCGACTGGTCAGGGCGCCAGCTTCATCCGAGGATCGAGCATGTAGTCATGCGCGATCGGGTTGAAGGCGTAGTTGGTGACGCCCGGCTTCATCACGACGTTGACGCCGTAATGCGCGATGGTGAGGCACGGCTCCTCCTCGGCGGCGATGCGTTGGACGAGGTTGTAGGCGGCGCTGCGCTCGCCTTCGTCGCGGGTGGTGGCCGCAGTCGCCAGCGCCTCGTCAACCTTGGGGTTGGCATAGCCCCAGGTGTTGGTGGCGCCCTTCGAGTGGTAGGTCTGGCGCAGGTAGAAGTCGGGATGCGGATACATTGCCGAGGCTAGCGCTGCGAGGCGGGCATCGCCCGGCTTCATCTCCTTGGCGATGGCCGAGAACGTCGTGACCTTGATCTCGACCGCGACGCCGAGCTTGCGCAGCTGGCTCTGGATCGCGCCGGCTATCGGCACCAGACCAGGGCGCTGCGGGTAGGTGAAGAGGGTGAAGGCGAGCGGCTTGCCGTCCTTTGTCATGGCACCGCCCGAGCCCGCGACATAGCCGGCCTCGGCCAGCAGCTTCTTAGCAGCAGCAAGGTCGGACTTCGGCACGGTGATCGACTTGTCGGCGAAGGCCATGGTGTCCGGGAAGGCCGATATGCCGGCGCGGCCCATACCGAACAGCACGTATTGCGCGATCTCCTCGCGATCGATCGCCCGCGACAGCGCCTTGCGCACGCGGACATCGGCGAAGGGCGTGTCCTTCAGGCTGCCGAAGTTGAGCACGTAGTTCCGCGCCGTGACGTTGCGCGAGACGGTGAAGCCCTTGGCCGCGAGCGTGTCGAGATCGCCATAGGGCACCTCGGAGGTGAAATCGACGCTGCCCTTCTGCATCTCCAACGCCCGCGTCGTCGGGTCGGGGATGCCGCGGAAGGTGACCGCCGGTATGGAGGGCTTCTCGCCCCAATAGCCCTCGAAGCGCTCGACGGTGAAGCTCTGAGCCGCCGGCTGCCAGGCTGCAACCTTGAAGGGGCCGGTGCCGATCGGCCGCTCGATGGTCCCGTCAGGCATCTTGGGCGAGGCCGGCGAGACGATGGCCGCGCTGGCGTAGACCAGAGCGGCGGGCAGTGCCGGGAAGGGCTCGGAGGTGGTGATGACGACGGTCACCGAATCCCGCGCGGCCAATTCGGCGATCTTGATGTAGCTCCTGACCGTGCCGCTTCGCTCCAGCGCGGCCTTGAGGCTAACGACCACGGCCTCTGCCGTCAGCGGCGAGCCGTCATGGAAGGTCACGCCCGGCCGCAGCTTGAAGACCCAGACCGTGTCGCTCTCGCGAGTCCAGGAGGTGGCGAGGCCCGGCGCCAGGGTGAAATCCGGATTGCCGGCCACCATTGTCTCGGTGACCATCGCCTTTTCCTTCATCAGGGTGCCGTCCTGCGTCGGGTCGAGCGTCGGGATCTCCCAGATCTCGGCGACGCGCAGCGGCTTCTCCTGCGCGAGGGTGGCAGAGGCGGTGACGAGGGCGGCGGCCAGGACGAGCCCGAGCGAGCGGAAGGACGAGAGCAGCATCGCCGAAAAGCCTCGGTATGATGTTTCTATAGGAAACTCATACGATGGTGCTGGCGTGCTGTATCGCTCAAATGTTGGGCAGGCAGCTGAGCCGCCGCCGGTCAATGCTCGTGGTCGTGTGGGTGGCTATGGGCGTGCGAGTGCTCTGGCGCGTCGGGCTCCGGCAGCAGGTGCAGATGCCCATGCCGGACACCGCGCTGGCTGATGACGCCGTCCGCGAAGGCGCGGACATTGCCGCTCGGCCCACGCAGCACGGACACCTCCAGGCATTCGTGCCTGTCGAGATGGACATGTAGCGTCGCAACCGAGAGGTCATGATGGTCGTGCTGCTGGTTGGTCAGGCGCCGCGCCAGGTCGCGGGTCTCATGGTCGTAGACATAGGACAACGTCGCAACGCAGGGCGCCTCGGGAGAAGCCGCGGCCTCTGCCTGTGCTGCCTCGCGGACCATGTCGCGGATCGCCTCGGAGCGGCTGCCGTAGCCCTTCGCCGCGCTCAGCCGATCCACGAAAGCGAGAAGATCGGCGTCGATCGTGATCGTGATGCGTTCCATCGGACCTTCGTCGGCGATCGTCGAGGCTCGGTCAATCACCGCCTTCCATCAACGATCGCATGTCCGCTTGAGGGCCACGTCCGAATGTCAGGACCTGGCGCCATCTCGCTGGGCCAGCGGCCCGGCGCTTCTGGCAAACCGATCGTCTAACCTGAAAGCGCTTCATCCCTCTTTCCGCCGCGCTGAACCACCTGCAAAGCGCCGTCTGGCATCGGTCGTTGAAGCGCCTTGGCTTGCTCCCAGGGTGCCGTCATCCAGATCTCGACCTCCTCCGGCCGCGTCAGGATCACCGGCATAGCCTTGGGGTGGATGGCGCCGACCTCCGCATTGGGAACCGTAGTAAGGAAGGCGTAGAGGTCGGTCGTCTCAAGGCCGGTCTTGATCTTCCTGACGCCTGTCCAACCTGCCGTCCAGATTCCGGCAAAGAAGGCGAGCGGGCGGTCTTCCCCGAGCGCGAACCAGACATCTTGCTTCGCTGCGTGATCGAACTCGCTGAACGATGTCAGAGGCACCACGCAGCGGTTTGCCACGCCCAGCCATGGCTTCCAGTGCGACGAAGCGGTGTTGCGGACGTTGGTTGTTCCACCGTCCGGCTCCATGCGCAGGAGCTCGTCGAAGTCGACCGCCTTTCCCTTGGCCTCCAGCTTTCCGGCACGCTTCTTCGCAGCCTCGAAGATCGCCTTTTTCGAGGACGGCATTCCCCAGCGGACCATGGCGAGCTCACGCACGCCGTCAGCAGCATTTCTGACGATCGGCGCGGGATAGTCCGGAAAGATACCGGGAAGCGGCGGCAGGTTGCCTGTGGTGTCCCGCATGGCCCGCGCCATGTCGCGGATCGCTTGCTGGCCCTTCGTCATCGCGTAAAGATTGCACATGCTGTTGTCCTGGCTCGCCCGCCGCCGCGCATATCAGGCTCTCATCGACGCCGAGGCAACCCGGCTGGTCGATGCAGAAGGAGGAGCGGGCTATTACACAGCACGTCAAGTTGCGCGTCTTGCCCGCGAGCGCGGCGACGTTCCCACCGCGATGTTATTGAGCCGGGTCGCCCGCCAGGTCGCCGATCGAACCGGTTTGGTTCCCGGGCATTCCAAGATCGGGCGGCCCGAGGCCGAATGGTAGATCAGGACTTCAGTGAGGTTGCCCACTCTGCGTAGGGCGTGTTCTTCGCCAGATGGCGGTTGAGATCAGGCGTGCCGTCGTCCCACCAGACCGGACCGCGCTCGCCTAATGCGACCTTGGCCGCATCGACAGCCTTTCGAGCGGCGCCGAGATCTCCATTCCCGCGCTTGGCCTCTTTCACGGCCCGACGAGCGTCCATCAGTTCGGCGACGAGCCGATGACGACGCTCCTCAGGAATGGCTGGGTTCGTGGACCGCCACAGCCGCCCGGCGACCAGGAAGTACCGGCCATCGGGCGTGGTCGGATAGGAGCGGCCGCTCAATCTGGATACTCGCGCGCCAGCCGCTCATAAGCGTCCTCGTCCGCGACGTCGCGGGACATGGCTTGCTCAATCTCGCGATCATCGACAAGGACGCCGCCGAAGTGGCCGATGAAGGCCCGCGCCAGACGTTGGTCTTCGAACGCGATACGGATCGTCTCCGAACCCGCGAAGCGGTCCAGTACCCGAAAGCTAATCTCCCAGTCTGCGCACCAGCTTTCGATCCGCCGGAGCCGCCCAGCGGCGTCCTTGGCCGTAAGCTTCATCTCAACCTGATGATCGAACCCCATCATGCTCTCCCGATCACGGGCACTTCCTCCAGCCGCGTCGTGTACCGCGGCGACCGCATCTCGAACTTCGTGACCCAGGCCTTCTTCTGGCGAGCAATCCCTGCCGCCGCGGGGAAGACAACGCCTCGTCCCAGTTTCCGGTTGCAGGCGTCCAAGGCCTCCATCAGTCGGCCGGACTTCTCCCGATCGAGGGCGCCGATCAGCGCCGGCTGCGAGGCCTCCAGCGGCACGAGGTCGACCGTCATCAGCCCGGCCTTGGCGTAGCGGTACCCAGACTTCCAGATCCGCCGCGCCCCCCACTTGGCCGCGCGGACGAGCGCGAGCGTGTCGTTGCTCGCCTCGGGGAAATCGACGGTGGTCGAGACGGAGCGCGAGGGCCCGCGATCGTGCGGCGACGTGTGGAAGCAGACCGTGACGTGGTCCGTTGCCAGACCATGATGACGCAGCTTCTCGCCGAGCCTCGTCGCATGGGCGGCAAGGGCTTCCTGCATCATGTCCAGGCTCTCGACGCGGCCCGCGAAGCTTCGCGTGACGGCGCAGCCCTTCCGGGTTGGCGCCACGCTCTCAAGGTCGATGCAGGGCGTTCCCCGAAGCTCATGGATGATGCGCTCACCGACGACAGTCAGGCTCTTCCGGGCGAGCTTGGGATCGAGCCCGGCGACGTCGGCGGCGGTCCGACACCCGAAGGCGGCGAGCTTGGCCTGGCTCGCGCGGCCAATGCCCCAGACATCCTCGAGATTGACCAGCGGCAGCCATTCCAACCGGGCCTCATCACTGGTGAGGTCGCAGACACCGCGCAGCTGTGGCGTGCTCTTGGCGATCTTGTTGGCCAGCTTGGCCAGGGTCTTCGTCGGACCGATGCCGACGCACGTCGGAACGCCCGTCCAGGTCGAGACCGTCGAGCGCAGGTCCCGTCCCATTTCCTCGCGCTGCCCAGGTGCCACCGGGCTCATGTCGAGGAAGCTCTCGTCGATCGAGTACACCTCGATGTCGGAAGCGAACCGCTCATAGACGGCGTTCATCCGGCGGCTCATATCGCCATAAAGCGTGTAGTTCGACGAGAACACGACCACCCCCTCGCGCTGGCAGAGATCGCGGATCGTGAACATCGGCGCCCCCATCTTGATCCCGAGCGCCTTGGCTTCAGCCGTGCGCGCAACTGCGCAGCCGTCGTTGTTCGACAGCACGATCACCGGGCGCCGGCGCAGCTTCGGATCGAAGACCCGCTCGCAGGAGCAGTAGAAGCTGTTCCCATCGATCAGGGCGAAGGACCGGGTCATCGGCGGAAGCGCCGCACCGCGTTAGTCACGACGCCAAAGATATCGATCTCGGCATCCGGGCCAGGATCGTAATCGGGGTAGCGTCGGTTGCCGAAAGTCAGGGTCGATCGTCCTCCGACGATCCTGAAGACCTTGATGCTGCGCTCTCCATTGACGTCGACCACCACAGCGTCGCCGTCCTTCGGCACCAGGCTGCGGTCGACCGTGATCAGACTGCCGTCGAAGATGCCGACGTCGATCGCGCTATCGCCGGCAACCGTCATGATGAACGTCGCCGGGGCATTCTGGATAAGCGTTCTGGACAGATCGATCGGCTGGTCCAGATAGTCGTCTGCCGGGCTCGGGAAGCCCGCCCGGACCGCTTTCAGATAGACCGGCACGAAAATCGGGGGGCCGAGGACGGCGGGCGACATGTGCATCGGCATGAGCTCCTATTGTGAGAACATAATAGGAACATCAGTGTCGCGGCTGGGAGTCAATGTGGGGATTTCGCCACATGGGGCCTTGGCGATGTGGCGAGCCGCAAGCGGATGAGGATAGTCGCCTGGTGCGCTGGAATGTCAGCTTGATGGCAAAGCACCGACGTGACGAAGCGGCGCATCCGACCTGGGCGAGCGGCAGGCTGTTTTTGGCCCAAAGCCGACGTTTGGAGAGTCTGCTTTACGGCGACATCCCGGGATAGTGGCCGCTCCGAAACTCCTCCGTTCCTGACGCCGAATAATAGGTAGCTGAG
Source organism: Methylobacterium sp. CCH7-A2 (assembly GCF_001557075.1). Classification (NCBI taxonomy): domain Bacteria; kingdom Pseudomonadati; phylum Pseudomonadota; class Alphaproteobacteria; order Hyphomicrobiales; family Methylobacteriaceae; genus Methylobacterium; species Methylobacterium sp. CCH7-A2. The sequence goes on along the minus strand of NZ_LSKN01000315.1, from coordinate 11,860 downwards.
ATAATTTGCCGCTGCTCCAGCGGATAGCCTTGCGACGCCCCGACTGTTGCCTTTGCCGAATGCCGCTCGCGCGCTGTGGGTAACAGAGTTTTTCATGGTGCCACGAGCGACACGATCGGCTTCGCTGTCGTTACATCCGGCGTGGCCTCGGCGCCACTCCTCACCCTCAACCTTCGAAATTCGGAGGGCTCTTGTACTTGGCGCCTCGCGGAGCGTCCGCTTTCTGGCCTTGCCGAGCGGGCACCCTCAGAGGCAACCAACAGTGGCTCGTAGCACAAAAGCTTTGCGTGCCCCGCCGGCCAGCCGCGAGGCCGTGCCGTTCTCGATGGCCGCCGCGAGGCCCTCGCGCGGGATGCTTGTGAAGGGCTCCAACCCGATATTGTAGTGGCGGCCGAACCAGGGATAGTCGCGCATCGCCCCGAATTCCTGCCAGCACCAGACATAGGGCATGACGGCGGCGTCCCAGGCGATTTCGAGACCGAGCCCGCGGCTATCCCGAACTAGATAGTGGCCCTCTCGGAAGCCGCGCAGATAGCTCATCTCTCCAGGCGTTCCGACCACCGGCAGGCGCGACATGTCGACCGCCCGGCCGCCGGCATCGACCGCGTCATGCCAGGGCATTACCCGATTAGCGGCAAGGCGTCGCTGCGGATGGGTGCGGGAGATGTCGCCGGTCACGGTCTCCACGCTACGCGGCATCTCGATAACTGATCCGGGCCCGAGAAACGGCCGGCCGAAGGTGATGTGGTGGCCCCACATCAGCGGGAGGTCGACATCGCTCTCATTGATCGCGACTTCCTCGAACAGCAGCGACGACGAGCCGGTTTCGAGCCTGACATTCCGTATCAGGCGATAGGGCAGCGTCTCTGTGCGGATACTCAGCTCAAGCTGCACGGCGGAAGGCGCATCTTCCACGACCCGCCAATCCCATGGCCGGTGCCAGACCTCTCCATGAAAACCATGGCTGCCGAAGGGAAGCCCCGGACCAGCCGACGGGGCGCCCCCGACTGGAAAGACCTCCTGCCAGCCGCCGGGATAGCTGTCGTAGAACGCCATGCGGGCGTCCGGCGGTGTGACCGCGCGCAGTGCCGGATGCCGAAGCCCGTTGGCAGAAAGCCAGACGAAGTCGGTATCGCTGGTCTTGTGCAGGAATTCGACCACATCGGCACCGCGGCCGACGGCGAAGCTGACACGCAGCTGCTCGTTCTCCAACGTCAGCACGTCCAATCCATGCCAGATGACATGTTTGGTGCGGACGCCCCAGTTCCGTTGCGGGCGGTAGTAGCCGTTCATCGCTCCATAGCCCCGGGCGTCATGGCACCGTCGGACGCACGCGCAACATCAATACAACCAGTGCACCGGTGGCACCCCCGCCGCGTCAAGACGGACTACAGCGATCGAATCTCCGAGCAGGCAGCCGAGATAGCCGGTCCGCAGATCGGGCCCACCAAAGGCGATGCTCGAAAGATTACGCAGCTTCGTCGATGGATTAGCGTCCATATGAGGCCGCCCAAGCGAATTGTCCTGATAGGCCTGCTCGACCCAGGCGACATGGGCCGGGTCGGTCTCGCTCAGCATGATCTCGCAATGCCCGCTTTCCGGATCGATGCGCATCAAAAGGTTTGAGATCACGCCCGCGATCCAGATCTTGCCTTCGACATCGAAGGCAAGCCCGTCTGGGAACTGGCCTTGCCCGAACTCGTAGATCACCTCCTTGGGGCCGAGGCTGGCGTCGTCGCGCAGCGCGAAGCGGCTCAGCCGCCGGCCATAGGTCTCGTTGACATAAATCCAGCGCCGGTCCGGTGAGATCTGGCATTCATTCGTGAAGCCGAGCCCGTCCGCCACGATGCGCGCGCCCTTCTCGTCCATCACGGCAATGAAGCCACTGTGCGAGTCGCTACGGTAGTCGAGCGAGCGCGGGACCATCGTCGTCGAGACGGTGAGCCAGAGCCGGCCGACATGATCGCGCACCAGATAGTTCGAGGGCGCAATCTGGGCGCCGTCGATCTGCGTCCAGTAAGGCGCGACCTGCCCATCGCGCGTCAGGCGCCAGACGCCACCGGCCTCGCTGCCGAGATTTGCAAGGAGAAAGGACCCGTCCGGATCGAGCGCGATACCATTCGGGCGCAGGCCTTCCGGCAGATCGACGGTCTGGCCGGTATAGAGCGTCTGCGTACCATCGGGCCGGAGATGGGCCACGCCGCCGCGCCAGTCGGCGGTGTAGAGATCGCCTTTCGCCGTGGCGAGGACGCATTCGGGACGACTGAGGCCGGAGCCGATCTGCGAGACGTCGTCGAGAGAAAGCGTCATCCGCGCATCAACCAAACCAGGGCCATCGGGATCGCTTCGACATAGGTGACGAGAAACAGCACGCAGAGCGCCAGGATGAACATCGGAATGAGCTCGCGCGAGATCGCCACCATGCCCACACGCGCGATCTTAGCTGCCACGAAGAGCGTGCCGCCAACTGGCGGCGTGTAAAGCCCGATCACGAGGTTGAACACCATGATCAGGCCGAGATGGACCGGGTCGATGCCGAACGCCTTGGCGGTGGGAATGAAGAGCGGCGCCGTCAGCATCAGCGAGGGCAACGGCTCCAGGAAGATGCCAACGAGGATCAGCGCCAGGTTGAGCAGAAACAGAAAGACGTATTTGTTCTCAGCTATGTTTAGGATCGTCTGCGCCAGATTGGCGGGAATCTGCTCGACCGTGATCAACCAGGACAGCGCGCCGGTGGCGCCGACCACAAGCATGACGACGGCGCTGGTGCGGAAGCTCTGCAGCAGCATGCCGGGAACCTGCGCCGGCTTGATCTCGCGATAGACGAACAACGCCAGGACCAGCCCGTAGAATACCGCAACCGAAGCCGCCTCGGTCGGCGTGAAGATCCCGGTGAGGATGCCGCCGAGGATGACGATAGGCATGCCGGAGGCCGGCAGAATGGCCAAGAAGCTCTTCCAGATGTCGGCGCGGCTCGGCATCGCTCCGCCGAGATCGCAGCCCAGCGAGCGACCTTTCCAGACGCAGAGCAGGATCAGGACGAAAGCGAGGGTGAAGGCTGGGAAAACGCCCGAAACGAGGAGCTCGCGTATCGAGACATTGCCGACGAAGCCATAGACCAGCAGCGGGATCGAGAGCGGCATCAACACGCCGATCGTGCCGGCGACCGCGATCAGCGCGGCTGCAAAAGCACGCGGATAGCCACGTTCGGCCATTCGCGGCACCATGATAGAACCGATCGCCGCCGAATCCGCAACGGCCGAGCCCGAGACCGAGCCGAACATGGTGCAGGCTGAGACCGTGACGACGCCGAGCCCGCCCGGCATGAAGGCCAAGAGCGAGCGCGCGAAGTCGATCAGCCGTCGGCCGACGCCGCCATGGGTGATCAGCTCCCCGGTGAAAATGAAGAGCGGGATCGCTGCCAGGTGCAGCGGCTCCAGGCTCGATATGTAGGATAGGAAGATCGCCTCGAGCGGGTAGCTCATGCCGAAGATCCCGATCGTGGCGACCGTCGTCAGCAGGAGCGCCCAGACGAGCGGCATTCCGAGGAGAGCGAGCGCGAAGAAGACCGCGCAGATGACGGCGAGAACCATGTGTCAGTCCTGGAAGGCTTCTTGCGGAAGGGGCTTGTCACGCAGCAGCAGCGCGATCTCGTAGAGCACGAAGACGAGCGCCAGCGTGGAGCCGACGGGCATCGCGAGATACTGCAGCCCCATCGGCACATGGAGCACGGTCAGCTCCTGCCCCATCGTGCTCTCCGTGATGTTCCAGCCATAGGAGATCAGGAGCGTAAGCAGGGCGGCCACACCGAGCCGGGTGGCGAGTTCGACGGCCTTCTGCAGGGCGGGCGGCATCTTGTCGGTAAATTCGGTGATGCGCATATGCGCGCCCCGGCGAGCGGCCGAAGCCCCGCCGAGGAAGGTCCCCCAGAGCAGCACGAACTCGCCGAATTCGGTGTTCCAGGCGAGGTCGCTGTTCAGCGCCACGCGCGCCGCGACATTGGCGAACATCACGACGAGCAGCATGGCGGCCAGCAGCGTCAGGGCAACATCGACCATGTCTCCGAGCCAGCGCAGAGGCGCTGGCTCGGGCAGGTTAGGGCGATAGAGGAAATGCATGCCGGCCTCCGATGATGATTTTCGACGGGGCTCAACTCATACTTTTTCGGATCTCTGCCGCCTCGGCGATGAACTGGTCGACCGCAGTTGCGCCGAACTCCTTGCGGGCACGCTCGACGGCGCCTTCGCTCGCCTTGCGCCAGGCTGAGAGATCCGGCTTGACGATGGTCGCGCCCTTGGCGGTCATCTCTGCCAAGAGCTTTTCGTCATTGGCGCGTACTTCGGTGCGATTCCAGTCGCCGGCTTCCTTCGCCGCCTTGAGGATGCCCTCCTGATCCGCCGCGCTGAGACTCTTGAACGTGCGCTCGGCCATGGCTACCCAGCGCGGCGAATAGACGTGCTGCGACAGAGTGACGTGCTTGGCGACCTCGTAGAAGCGCTGCGAATAGATGGTGTCGATGGGGTTCTCCTGACCGGAGACCGTGTTTTGCTGGATGGCGAGATAAACTTCGGTCACCGGCATCACGACAGGCGAGAAACCGATCGATTCCATGATCCAGCGGATCATTTCGACCGGAGCGATGCGCAGCTTCTTGCCCTTGGCATCGGCCGGGCTGTTAAGCGGGAAGTTCGTGGTGAAACTGCGGAAGCCGGCCTCCCAATTGCCGACGATGCGCATCCCCTTGGCGGGCAGCAGATCCGCCTGCTGCTTGATGAACTTCGAGGTGTCATAGAGCTTCCAGCCCTGCTCATAGGTCTCGGCCAGATAGGGCAAGGCGATCAACGAGAGGTCCTTCACATGGGGAGTAAAGGTGACGACGCCCGTCAGGGCGAAATCCAGCCCGCCGACCTGAAGCTGGTCGAGCGACTTGGCGTCGTTGGCAAGCTGCCCGGAATGGAAGACCTGAACCTTGCAACGGCCTGAAGTATATTTCTCGACCGCTGCGGCGAAACGCATCGCGGCCTCGTTCGCAGCACCAACCGAGGTGTCGGTTCAATTCGTCCACTCAAGCGAGCCATCGAGGGCATCCTCAGAGCCAGAGATCGCATGCGATCGAACCGCCTCCATTGATAGACCAGTAGTTTTCCTTAGGCGTGTCGCGGAGCCGAAGCTACGCCTAGTCATCGCTGCAAGCATCGCCCCATTTTGGCACTTCGTCTGCCCAGCTAGCTGTCCTCTAAGCCAAAGCCAGCTCGTAAGGATTGCGAAATGATACCGTCCCTTCCCGCCGCCGAGCTCACGTCACCGCCTCGTGTTTAAGCACTCGCTAATTCTTTGGATGGTAGGCAATATACAGTACAAACACCCTAGAGCGCTGTCCATAATACGAAATTCTGGAGCAAAGCATGAGCACCGATTATACTATTAGACTGCGAAAGGATGATTACATTGATCAATTAATTCACGGAATTGACCTATAGGCAATCTAGAACCATAGGAGGATTACATTACGTCATTTAATTGCGGACGCTGGACTTAACAAAATGTCGAAACTTCCGTCCAAACGAAGAAACGTCATTCCTTACAGCCGCGACGGCTACCGCGGGGAACACCCTGTTGCTCGGTCGGATGGCAGGCTCGTGCAATGCGAGTCGTTGCTCGAACTAGACGCCCTGATGATGCTCGATGCATTCGATCGTAACATCGTCAATGTAGAAAGCCAGCCCTTTATCGTCAAATATCGACACGATGGACGATTTCGCAAATGGACGCCCGACTTTATGATCGTGCGGACCGGCGTGAAGCCGGAGCTCGTTGAAGTGAAGACGTTAAAACATCTGTATCCAGCAGACCCACTTGCGCGGGCTGAAACGGCTGAGCGCTTCAAGGCCCTCAAAGACGCAACAGAGCAAAAGGGGTTCAAGTTTCGACTGCTGACGGAAGCGGAGATCCGCGTTCAACCTGCTCTTTACAATGCCAAGCTTCTCTGCCGGCACTCATCTCTTCGCCACAACACAGCTCTTATCATTCGTGGGCGAGATGCGCTGCGCTCCATGGCCGACCCGTCGGTCAACGGTTTCCAAACAGCGCTCGGGCCGGATGTGGATGGGTTCAGCCTCGCAATTGTGATGGACTGGCTGGGCCATGCGCTCATGGACCGCAGATCACGCTTTTCGCGAACGTCGACGCTTCTCCCTCTCTAGTTTCACTGGTGCACCATGGACATCGCACTCCGCTTACAGTCGGGCGCGCCCGTACGAATCGATGGGCGTTCGTTCATCGTCGGACCAATCGAAGAGCACGGTCGCGTATTTACCGAAAAGGCCACGGGCCACCAGGTTAGGCTGCCGAACGCCGCACAGCTTCGTATGGCCAGGGAAGCGCGTCTCACCAGCGAGGCCTCATTCCGGGCTATTGAGGAGGAGCGTCGTGGTCTTTTGGAAGCGGATTGGGGAACTTTCACCGCGGCTGAAAGGCAGGTCGCTGAAGAGCGTCAGCGGTTCGTTGCGGCCTTAGACAAAGTGGTTGCGAGAGACAGGTCAAAGAACGTCGTCATAGAAGCTGTGATTGGCCATGTTGAGAGAATGAACCCTCTTGCTCGTCTAAAACCTTCGGCACGATCCGTCCGCGAATGGTATCGTAATTGGGTCATGGCAGGCCGCGATATTAGGGTTTTAGTTGCACTAAACTTCAAGAAGGGGCGTCGAGAGCGGCGCCGTCCCAAATGGATGGATGATGAGATCGATCATGCAATCAACGAGGTGTACGCCGTAGGCACCCGTGGATCAGAGGCAGAAACCCGACGCCGTGCCGCCGATCGGATCCGGGACCGCGCGAAGCGTGAAGGCCTAGTCGTTCCCGATTTGGGCCAAAGGGACATCCTAGGCAAGAACGCGATTAGCAAAGCGCTTAAGCGTCGCGAACAATATGACTTGATCAGCCGACGGTACTCGCGCGAGGACGCCGACAGGATCATGGCCGCTATCGGTATAGGGCCTCAAGGCGACTACCCTCTCGCAGAGGTAGAAATCGACCATACGCCACTTGATATCCTAATCATTGAGAAGGGTGTTTTGCTCGGAAGGCCATGGCTAAGCGCGCTCATTGACCGATACAGCCGCTGCATCATCGGTTTTTCACTGACGTTCCACCCACCTTCATGGACGAGCACGATGATGGCTCTCCAGCACGCCGTCATGCCCAAAGCCGAATACCTTGAAGCACTGACTGGAATTCATGAAGCTTGGGACTGCGAGGGAGTGCCGGACAAACTGTTTACTGATGGAGGAAAGGATTTCCTCTCCGCATCGATGCGTGCAACAGAAGCCGCACTCAATATGACATTGGTTCCACTGCCTCGCAGACGGCCGCAGCTCAAGGGGAAGATCGAGCGTTGGTTCGGCAAGTTAGAACACGCAGTGATCCATACGCTCCCAGGAACGACCTTCTCGAATGTTGTTCAGCGCAAGGGGTATAACGCTGAGCAAGAGGCGGTCTTGTGTCTTGCAGAGCTGAACTGGATCGTCACGAAATGGATCGTCGATATCTATCATCAAGAGCAGCACTCAGCGACCGGTGAGGCACCGATGGATCGCTGGAGACGCGGCATCAATGTCTGCGGCGTCAAGTTGCCACCACCACGCGAACTGCTGGCGCCTCTGACCGGGTTGGTAGTTCCTCGAACGCTGACCAACCAGGGGATCAAATTCAAGACTCTGCGGTGGAATTCAAAGGAGTTTTCTGGACTACGTAACCGGCTCGACACAAACGTCGACGTCCAGGTCCGTCTAGATCCTCTGTCCATCCATGAGATCTACGTTTTTGATCCGATGCACAAAAAGTGGATTGCCGGACAGCTTGAAAATGTACTGGACGGTGATCTGACATTGCATCAGTGGGAGATCATCAAAAAGCGAGCCGATGAGATTTCTGAGCCAACGGAAGAACGCCGCGACGCGATTGCAAGGGCAAGACGTGAACTCTTTGAATTCGTAGCCAAGCTAGCAAAGAGGCAAAAAAAGGGAAGTGTACCTAGAGGTGCAGGCCGGTTTGTAATGGACGGGCGCAAACCTTCCGAACATCTAGCTCCTGATCGCGTAGATCTGGACGCGAGCGAGCACGGGATTGGTCAGCATCTGCTTGGACGAAACATGCCTGAGACCAAGCCTAAACACCTAAGCCAGCTGCAAGTCGGGTCCCCACCAGTCGAGCTTGCGCGACCGAAACGCGCAGATGAAGTGTGCCAATTCACGCGAGAACCTTCTTCAGGCGAGCCCCTTGAAGAGTTGATCCGCCGGAAAGTGGTCGTACGCAGCCGAACGATTGGGAGTTGAGTAAATTGAAGAAGTCACAGCTCGAACGCACAGAGCGGCTACGATCAATCAGTAGCCTCCTCGTCGAGACGGTACCGTTCACCGAGGCAACCGACATTATTCGCCGTACATACAATAACTGGCACACTCGCGCGGAAGGAACCTGCGCGTTTGTGGTCGGTGAATCGGGTGCAGGAAAAACGACAGTCGCAGATGATTTTCTCGCAATGACCGCCCGGGATTTGGGTACGGAGTACGTAGCGGAGACCAGTCCCGACGCACATGGCCGTTGGGGCCTGATAAAAGAAACTGAAAATGGGTTCATCCGCCCCGTTCTTAAAGTTTTCGCCGCCCCCACGGCCACGAGGAAAGGCCTCCTTTTCGATCTTCTTTTTGCCCTCGGCATTCGAGCTAAGAAAAACTCAACTGAAACTGATCTTATGGCTCTCGCGAGGCGTCACCTAATGGCGCAGCAAGTCAAACTTCTCATATTTGATGAAACCCATCATATCATCGATGGTCATAAGAAGGCAACGGCTGGTGAGGCAGCCGGGTTACTTAAGATGCTCCTAATACAACCAAGAGTACAGATCGTTTGCCTGGGATTGCCTCACACGGTTGAGATTCTTACTGCGACCGAGCAGTTGGGCCGGAGATGCATTGCTCAGTACGAAATTCCTCCATTCCGCGATAACGTTCACGTCCCAGAAGGCGACTTTATGCATTTCTGTCGTGCGCTGGAGCGTGCGCTGCCATTCGACAGAAAGTCGGGACTTGATCAGCCCGGGATGGCACTCCGGCTTCACGGCGCAGGAGCCGGCTACGTAGGGCGCATTGTCCACATTACGCTAACTGCTGCTGAGTTGGCGATTGACCGCGGTTTACCGCGAGTATCAGCGGCACTCCTAGGCGAAGCCTACCGCGATATCACCACGAAACAAAAAAATAGTACTCAAATCACCGACGATATCAATCCATTCTTAATTGAAGAGTTTCGGCCTGACCAATTCGCAGTCATCCGCGCTCGTCTAGAAGCTCAGAATGCCGACTCAACGCGCCAACGCGGTCAGAAAACGCCAGCGCCGGAATTCACCAAATGACCGCGGCGGACGTAGAAGCTCTTGGGGTACCCCTGTGGTCTAAGCCGAAGCCTGAAGAACCCGCTCACGGACTGTTTATGCGTCTTGCCGAGATTAACGGCCAAGGTCCAGATGAGATCGCCAGGGCGTTGGGCTTTTCACTCGCAAGCTTAAGGCGCGGTGAAAACATAACCAAGCTAGCCAATTTTATCCGCGTAGATGCAGCCGAACTCGCAGCGAGTTCATTCTTTTTCGCTGTAGGCAAAAAGGTTTCAATTCGCGGCGAGCAGATCGGTCTTCGTGATGTTGTCGCCGGAGCTCGCCGAATATGCGCTCTTTGTGTCAGAATGTCGAACCACCATAGGTTCTGGTGGGATATCGACTTTGTTGATTGTTGCCCGCATCACGAGATCATGTTGACTGATCGATGCAGCTGTCCACAGGCCGGTCGCCTGTCATGGAAGGATAGCGGAGTGGGCCGCTGCTTCCTGTGCGACGATCCACACCAATCGGTCGCAGAAACGATGGAAGAGCCGCCAAACCCACACCAGCTTAGAACGAATCGATATTTCCTCGGCAGGCTGGGAATATGCGCAAGGGAGGAGTCCCAGATATTGGATGCGCTTCCGCTCGATGAAGCTGTCGAAACTGTCACCAAGGTCGGGGCGCTCTTGATGAAAGGGTACACGGAAAATTGGCCCGATCTAACCCACGAGGAGCGGATGCATTGCCGGGCGTTAGGATTTCATGTGCTCGACCAAGGCGTTTTAGGACAACTATTACATCATACATTCGAATCGTTCATGCGATGCTCGCCGCCAGAGATGGCATTTAACCCCAGTCGAGGCAGATCGTTTGGTTGGTTTTATCATTGGTTTAATGGCAAGGGTGGCGCTAATTACTCTGCTGGCATCGCGAAAATTTTTGAACAGGTTGTTGAGAAAACGGTTGATAGCTGTGGAGGCGGACTTCCTTCCCGATCAAACATCGACATCAACGACTTTTACATGAATCTTGGTGAGGCCGCTGATGCATGTCGGCAGGGCAAGACAACAATGCGCCGTGTATTGAAGCAATTTGGCAAAGATAGAAGCCTACTCAGAAAAGGATTACCGCTCCGAATAGAAGCAAGTGTTGTTAATACATTAAGCAAAGCGCTAATCAAGCGCTGCAACTTTGACAAAGTTCGCGCCATGCTTGGCACCGGCCATTTAACGGTCAGACGATTTGTTGAGTCGGCATTCTTTACGCCTTTAATTAGAGGCGGATGCGATCGGCACGAGTATATTTTCGACGAGAAGGAGATCACAGAATTCTTAGAAATTCTTGGAAAGAATGTTCCACTGGTGGAGTATTGCCCCGAAGATGCCCTGCCACTTCAGGACGCAGCGCGAACGTACGCCGCGCCGATCGATCGCCTTTGCTTGAGCATCATTCTTGGACACACACAGCTCGCCGGACGTCTAACGGGAGCAACAGGTCTGGCCCAGTTTGTCATTGCGCGAGAGATGACCCTGAATTTCCGGCGCTGGTACGTTGAGGAGGGAGAGGATTACCTCCTTCGAAGCATGTTTGAATTCAAGCGAATGAAGCAGCTGGATTTTGACCTTAGGCCCGACGCCGGTCGATCGGTCGCTTAGATTTAATTTCCCGTTCGGGAGCTTCGGGCACGGGCGATGACAAGTCTAAATCAATAGCGGTTTTCTTAACGAGCCGACTTGCCGTGTCGAAGCACGACTTCTTAAGCGACACACCGCAACACCGGCAGCAAGTTATTGAACGGGATGTTCGTTCAGCAACTCGCGGCCGTAATGATCGATGCTGAGTGTATCAATCGCTCTCCCGATTATTTAGGAATCATATGTCAAGCGCGATCCCCAAGAACGTTAGACGCAGCCGATGCCGAAGCGATCTGCGAGGCTGCGCAGCGCCCGACCATGCGCTTCGTTGCGGTGAAGAGTGAGGACAAGCAGGCCTCTGCCGTGATCTTTCGGACCCGCGACGTGCTGGTCGGCCAGCGCACGCAACTGGTCAACTCTATCCGCGGCCATCTGGCCGAGTATGGATTGATCGCACCCCAAGGCCCTTTTCACCTCGAGAAGCTGATCGCACAGATCGAAGATCCCGCCTCGACTTTGCCGCAGCCGGCCCGCACCTGCCTCGCGGTGCTTGGTGATGCACTCCGCCATCTGCAGGAGCAGACGGCCGCGCTCGATGCTGAGATTGCCGCTCGCGCTAAGGCCGACGACGTCACCCGCCGGCTCATGACGGTGCCCGGCATTGGCCCTCTGATAGCCACCGCTATCGAGGCGTTGGCGCCGCCTCCCGAGACCTTCCGATCGGGGCGGGATTTTGCTGCCTGGACTGGCCTTACGCCCGTGCAGAGATCGACGGGCGGGAAAGAGCGCCTTGGCCGAACGTCGCGGATGGGCGAGCGGACGCTCAGGCGCCTGCTGATCATCGCGGCCA
>NZ_LSKN01000314.1:0-332 GCF_001557075.1 Methylobacterium sp. CCH7-A2 | reverse complement strand
AGCCTGGCCTCGACACGTCCGAGCGCATCGAAATCCTCTAAATCGGCCACCATCAGTTCGATCTGCCGGCCTGTTGCGCCGAGCTTATCCCGGACCGCGGCGAGCCTGGCTGCGTCGCGGGCGACGAGCAGCAGGTCGAAGCCGCGTTTTGCCAGCCGGTCGGCATAAACCGCTCCGATCCCGGACGATGCCCCCGTGACCAACGCTGTCCCGAGCATTGACGGCTGCATTTTCGCCTCCCACACCCGATGCCTTCCGCCCATTTTCGCCAACGCCGGGATTGAATCTTTCGCGGGACTGCTCGGTGTTTGCGCGAGCTTGCCGTCGTCACC
>NZ_LSKN01000313.1:0-1062 GCF_001557075.1 Methylobacterium sp. CCH7-A2 | reverse complement strand
GCAGGCGGATGCGCTTGCCTTCCTCGGCGTGGCAGGTGGCGCAGGAGAAATCCATTACGCCGCCGCGGCGATAGAACAGCTCCTCGCCGACCGCCGCCATCTCAATCTCCTTGGGATGATTGAGCTGAGGCTCGATCTTCATCCCGCTAGACTTGTTGGCAATGAAGGCGGTGAGGTCTTCCAGATCTGACGCGACGCCCGGCCCCGAGAAGCGGCGTTTCAAGACGTCGGCGGTATCGAGCCCCTGCAGTTTGTCCATGCACCAGAGCAGCCGCTGCTCGGTATCCATGACGCGGTCGGCATCGGCGAAATAGCGTGGCAGCTTGGCGAAGGCGCCGTCGATCTTGCCGGGTCCCTCGCCGAGATCGCAGCCCTCCAGCGACGCTTTCTTGGCTCCGCGTGGTTCGGCCCACAGCGCCTCGCCGCGATCGACCGCAAGGAAGCCCGGGTTGGAGAACGGGTCCGACAGCATCTGCCGGTAGCGCTCGATCTCCTTCTCGCTGTCGTCCTGCGGCGGGGCCTGTGCGGTCAGGTGCCCGGCGGCCAGTGTCATGGCGGCCGCCAGCACAGCCGCTCCTATGGTGGGGAGCTTCATCCCTTGCCCTTTCGTTTCCTCAGGCGGCCGCTGCTTTGCGACCTTCGTTTCACATCCCTCTCTGTCGGAGGGACTTTACATTCATAGAAAACAATATCACGATACGTACAAATGATGATCGCGTGGCGGCCCCGTCGTCAAGAGCGGAACACGAACATTTCCAAGGAGGAAGCCTATGCCATCCCTGATCGCGGGCCTGACCCGCCGCAGCACACTCACGGCCGGCGCGCTAGCCGCTTTCGCCAGCCTTCTGGGCTCGCGCCTCGCCTTCGCTGACGAAAAGGCGGTCATGGCGGAGATCAAGAAGCTCTATGGCGACAAGCCGCTGGGTGAGGGCAAGATCAAGCTTGACGTGCCCGAGATCGCGGAGAACGGCCTCGTCGTTCCCGTCAATGTCGAGGTCGAGAGCCCAATGACGGAGGCCGACTACGTCAAGGCCGTCCACATCTATGCCGACGGCAACCCGC
>NZ_LSKN01000312.1:0-9747 GCF_001557075.1 Methylobacterium sp. CCH7-A2 | reverse complement strand
GGAACATCAACGTTCCAGTCCCCGCGCGAAAGGTGAGGCCGGGACGACGCTTACGCTTCCCGAGGCAACACGTCTCTTCGTCGGTCACGACTACCAGCCCGGCGGCCGCGAACCGCAGTGGGAATCGAGCGTCGCGGAGCAGCGCGGCCATAACATCCATTTGATAAAAGCCGGTACCGAGGCGGCGTTCGTCGCCATGCGCAATGAGCGCGACCGTAGCTTGGCGATGCCTCGATTGATTCTGCAGTCACTCCAGGTCAACATTCAGGGCGGAAAATTGCCTGCTCGCGAGCCGAATGGCCGGCGGTATCTGAAAATCCCTCTCGATGTGCTGAGAGGTGACCTTTAGGCTAGCTTTGATGGCCGAAGCGCGGTTGCCTGAGCGTAGAGGTACCATCACTCCGAGCTCCATTCTCAGCGCAGAAGCTCGGAATGTGAGCAGGCCTCCGGGGGCATGGCCGTTAGCTACACGGCCGGGTCTTTCCGATATGCGAGCAACCTGAGCGCATTGACGACGACGATGATCGTCGATCCTTCATGGAAAGCCACCGCGACGCCGATGCTGAGCCCCATGATTGTGGATGGAACCAGGAGTGCGACTACTCCCAGGCTGACGAACACGTTCTGTCGAATGATCGATCGCGTCGTTCGGCTCAGCCCGACCGCGAAGGGCAAATGGGAGAGATCATCGGCCATCAGGGCGACATCCGCCGTCTCGAGCGCCACATCGGAGCCGGCAGCGCCCATCGCGATCCCGACGGTTGCGGTCGCCATCGCCGGCGCATCGTTGACGCCGTCGCCGACCATGGCGACCTTGCCTTGGGAACGCAGCTTCTTGATCGCCTCGACCTTGTCCTCGGGCATCAGATCGCCCCAAGCCTCGTCGATACCGACCTGCCTTGCGACCGCCTCTGCGACCTTCTGATGATCGCCGGAAATCATAATCAGCCGTTTGATGCCTAATACATGTAGGCGGGCGAGCGTCGCTTTCGCGGCTTCGCGCGGCGTATCCATCAATCCGATGGCGCCGATGTCGCGGTCGCCGCGACGGACCACCATTGTCGTCCGGCCGCCCTCGCGAAGAGAGGCGACGGCCTTCTGCATGGGCTCTGAGAGAGAAGCGACGCCGTCCACACCAAACATCTCTGCCTTGCCGATCAGCACCGTCTCCCCGTTCAGGCGAGCCGACACGCCGCGCCCGGTCAAGCTGTCGAGATCGGTTGCCTCCATCAGCGATTGGTCGCCCAGCCGCTCGCGTCCGTCCCGCGCAATTGCGCGCGCGAGCGGGTGGTCGCTGAGGCTTTCCACGGCGACTGCAACCGTCAGCAATTCGGCTTCAGTCACATCTGGGGCCGGAACGATATCGGTAATCCTGGGGTTGCCGGACGTCAACGTGCCCGTCTTGTCGAAGGCGATAGCGGTCAGCGATCCGAGATTCTCCAGCGGGGCGCCGCCCTTGATGAGAACCCCTCCGCGGGCAGCGCGCGCCACGCCCGACAGGACCGCGCTTGGTGTCGCAATCGCCAGCGCACAGGGACTGGCGGCCACCAGAACCGCCATGGCCCGATAAAAAGTATCGCGGAACGGCTCATCGATCACAAGGCCAGCAAACAGGAGAGCCACCGCCAGCACCAAGACAGTCGGCACGAAAATCCGCTCAAATTTATCCGTAAAGCGCTGCGTCGGCGATTTCCGAGTTTCGGCCTCGCTGACCATTTTCACGACCTTTGCGAGTGTCGTGTCCGAGGATTTGCGGGTGACCTCGATCTCGATGACGCTGCTGCCGTTGATGGTGCCGGCAAAAGCGCGATGCGCCGCAGCGACATTGTCGGGATTGGCGCGCGCAGCGGCTGCGTCGTCCACCGCACGTTTGTCCACCGGTATGCTTTCGCCGGTCACCGGCGCCTGGTTGATGCTGCCGGCACCCTTGATCAGGAAGCCATCGGCCGGCAGCCTTGAATCTGGCTTGACGACGATGATGTCTCCGATCTCCAGGATCTCCACCGGCACCTCTTCGAGGTCAGCGCCCCGACGCCGCAGCGCGGTCCGGGGAGCCAGTTCCGCCAAAGCCTCGATCGCCCGCTTGGCGCGGCCCATGGCGTAGTGCTCGAGCGAATGGCCGAGGCTAAAGAGAAACAGCAGCAGCGCGCCTTCCGCCCATGCACCAAGCGCAGCAGCGCCGGCTGCCGCGACCAACATCAAGGTATCGATCTCGAATTTCTTCAGGCGGAGGTTTTCGATCGCCTCGCGGACGGTGAAGAAACCGCCAAAAAAATAAGCTCCGAGATAAAATGCAAGAGGCAGCCATGCAGGGACGGATAACGTCTTCTCGATGCTATATCCGGCGATCAGCAAAGCTCCGCAAAGGAGAGAGAAAATAAGCTCTGTGTTCGGGCCGAAGATGCCGGATTCGTGGTCGTGTCCGTCATGGTTCTCATCATCGCTGTGCTTGCCTGGCGGGTGACTATGACCTGCGTGAGAGTCCGGCTTAGCGGAGGTGGTCGAGTTCACGGCATCATCCAGTCAAAGTTGTTTCAGTCGCTGCCGAGCGAGAGATCCCCGAGGGCTTATCGGCTGAAATGGGGCGAAGTTCTCGCCTTCATGGAAGTCAATAAGCCACAAAAACTGACAATCGATCGCGCGCGTTTTTCTCAATCGCTATCACTGCTTTCTTCGTCGCGTTCGCCAGGCTCGTTCCGCCTGCCGTGAGGATGGTCCGCGATGCATCGTCCACCCATGCATACAACCCTGACAATGGTGTGCGATGGTCCAGCACAAGTCGCTTCAAAAACTTGCGTTTTGCCGATCGGCGGTAGGCGCTTGATACCAACCTGCACGCAGCCAGCCTCGGCCAAGGCGTCATTAATCCCCCCGTCCGCAGCGCGAGCTTCAAAAGCTTTGACGCTACAGAGCAGGATCAAAAAGCTTGCCAAGACGAGCATTTTCACCCGGCATGGGAAACCGCTCAGTCCAATCATGATTTAATCAATCTATACATTTTCCTGCCCATAGCCAAGCCAATCAGGACTCTCTGGTTAGACATGCAAGCCGCTGACCCTGCTGTGCATGAGGGCGCTTCATGACTTCAATCTGAATCCTTATTCAGCAGCGGGATTTAAAGCTGTCATTGGGAGCCCCTCCGCAGCGTCTGCGTCCTCATCCCTGCGCCGATGCCGATCTCCCGAGAAGCGCGCATAGAGCGCTGGCAGCACGACGAGGGTCAGGAGGGTCGCACTGATAAGCCCACCGATGACCACCGTAGCAAGCGGCCTTTGTACCTCGGCGCCCGTTCCCGTGGCGAGCGCCATCGGAACGAAGCCGAGCGAAGCAACAAGCGCGGTCATTGCAACCGGGCGTAGTCGTACCATCGCCCCCTCCAGAATGGCCTGCTGCTTCGGCATGCCATCCTCCATCAGCTGCTTGATGAATGTCAGCATGACGAGGCCGTTCAAGACCGCGACACCAGATAGCGCAATGAAGCCGACAGCTGCGGGGACGGAAAAAGGCATTCCTCGCAGCCACAAGGCTGCAATACCCCCAGTCAGGGCCAAGGGCACGGCACTAAACACCAAAATGGCATCCCGTGCCGACCCGAGAGCTTGGTAGAGCAGCAGGAAGATCAGGAAAAAACAGCCCGGCACGACGATCATCAGGCGCTGGCGCGCAGAAGCGAGATTCTCGAACTGACCGCCCCAACTCACATAGTAACCTGCGGGTAGCTGGACCTGTTCGCCGACCTTGCTTTGGGCCTCCGCGACGAGTGAACCGATGTCACGATCACGAACGTTGGCCGTCACGACGATGCGTCGCTTGCCATTCTCTCGAGAGATCTGGTTGGGCCCTTCTGCCACCGTAAAGGTCGCGACCTGTTTTAACGGCACCGACGAGCCACGTCCGGTAGCCGTTGGTGGCAATGAAACCGGAACATTCTGCAAGGCCTCCAAATTTTCGCGCCGCTTGTCGTTGAGACGCACGACGATTGGGAAACGTCGGTCGCCTTCAAAAACATAGCCTGCCTCTCGGCCGCCGATCGCCGCGCCAATGACCTCCTGCACCGTAAATAGGCTCAGTCCCAGCCGAGCGATCTCTGTTTTGTTGACCTTGATTTCAAGGAATGGCAGACCGGTGGTCTGTTCTACCTTGACGTCTTCCGCCCCTTGCGTGTCGCGCAGGACCGCCGCGATCTGGTTTGCGGCTTGCAGCATCGGACCGAATTCTTCGCCGAAGACTTTTACCGCCAGGTCGCCGCGCGTTCCTGCCAGCAGTTCGTTGAAACGAAGCTGGATCGGCTGCGAAAACTCGTAGTTGTTGCCCGACAGCTGCGAGACGGATTTCTCCATTTGCTCCTGCAAATCGGCCTTCGACAATGTCGGATCGGGCCACTCAGCCTGAGGTTTCAATATGATGAAGGTATCGGACGAGTTCGGCGGCATTGGGTCTGCAGCAACTTCCGCCGTGCCTGTTTTCGAAAACACATAGGCCACCTGCGGGAATTGGCTCACCGCCCTTTCGACCCTGATCTGCATGGCCTGCGACTGTGTCAGCGACGTCGAAGGGATCCGCAATGCGTTCATCGCGATGTTCTTCTCGTCCAAGGTCGGAATGAACTCTTGGCCAAGACTCGTGAACAAGACACCAGACAGCACAAAGAGGCCAACAGACCCAAGGATAAACGAGATCGGCCGCTTCACTGCGCTCGCCAGCATCGGTCGATAAGCAGTCTTCATGATGCGAATGAAGACATTGTCCTTCTCCTGCACTCGTCCGGTGATCGCGATTGCGATGAGAGCCGGAACGAAGGTCAGGGAAAGGATAAAGGCTGAAGCGAGCGCGATGATGACGGTCAACGCCATCGGCTCGAACATCTTACCTTCGACGCCAGTAAACGTAAGAAGTGGCACGTAAACAAGAATGATGATAGCTTGGCCATAGAGCGATGGCTTGATCATTTCCTCAGCCGACTCGATAACAGTGCTGAGGCGCTCGCCCTGATGGAGCTTGCGGCCTAATTCGTGTTGACGTTCGGCAAGGTGCCGAAGGCTGTTTTCCGCGATGATGACCGCACCATCGACGATCAAGCCGAAATCGAGCGCCCCGAGGCTCATCAGATTAGCGCTGATGCGGCCCTGTACCATGCCAGTCATCGTCATCAGCATGGCGACGGGGATCACCATGGCAGTGATGATGGCAGCTCGTATGTTGCCTAGCAATAGGAACAGGATGACGACGACCAGCGCCGCGCCTTCGGCAAGATTTTTTGCAACCGTCTTGATCGTTGCATCGACGAGGAGGGTGCGGTTCAGAACTGTTTTGGCCTCGACGCCGGGTGGCAGCGAACGAACGATCTCTTTCATCTTAGTGTCGACGGCGGCCGCAACGGTCCGGCTGTTTCCGCCGATCAACATCAGAGCAGTGCCGACCACCACCTCCTGGCCGTTCTCAGACGCGGACCCCGTTCGAAGGTCACGTCCAATTCGGACTTCGGCAATATCCTTTACTCTGATCGGCACCCCGCCGCGGGTCGCCACGACGACATTGCCGATCTCGTCCATGCTTTCGAGGCGACCAGCCGAGCGCACGACGTAACCTTCGCCATTTTCCTCGAGATAGCCCGCGCCGCGGTTGGCATTGTTGGCGTCGAGGGCTGCTGCAATGTCACTGAACGACAAATTGAACCCGACCAGCTTCGCGGGATCGGGCTGAACATGATACTGTTTCTCATACCCGCCGATGCCATCCACGCCGGCGACCCCGGGGACCGTCTTGACCTGAGGGCGAATGATCCAATCCTGGACCGTCCGCAAATAAGCTGCCCGCTCGAAATCGGTGGTCAGGCTCTGACCTTCCGGTGTCAGAAAACTGCCGTCTTTCTGCCAGCCAGGGCGGCCATCGTGGACCGTGCTACCATCTGCGGGCTTTTTGTACTGAATAGCCCACATGTAGATTTCGCCCAGCCCGGTCGAAATCGGACCCATGCGTGGTTCGGCCCCCAACGGCAGAGTTGCCTTAGCCTCGGCAAGTCGTTCGTTCACTTGCTGCCGGGCGAAGTAGAGGTCTGTCTTCTCATTGAAGACCGCGGTAACTTGGGAAAAGCCGTTACGCGACAGAGACCTGGTGTATTCGAGACCCGGGATACCGGCCAAGGCGGTCTCGACAGGATAGGTCACCTGCTTTTCGATATCGAACGGCGATAGCGACGCGGCGGTCGTGTTGATTTGCACCTGATTGTTCGTGATGTCGGGAACGGCGTCGATCGGCAGCTTCGTCAAGGAATAGGCCCCGAAGCCTGCTGCCAACAGCGACAAAAGAAGCACGAGCCAGCGCTGATGCACCGAGAAAGCGAGAATGCGGGCGATCATAAGGATCTGTTCCGTTCAATCGTCGTGTTTGGCTTCGGTTTTGCCGAGTTCGGCCTTGAGCAGAAAGGTGTTCTTGACCGCGATCTTGTCGCTCGACGAAAGACCAGAGAGAATTTCGACCACCGCATCGTCGGCTTGGCCAGCCTTGACGTCCCTGCGTTGGAAACCCTCGGGTTTCCGGACGAAGACCACGCGTTCGCCGCTTATCGTTTGCAATGCAGCCCGCGGCACGAGAAACTTCGCTTGTTCTCGCCCGATCTCTATTTCGGCTGTAACAAACGATCCCGGGCGCCACGATAGATCCTGGTTGGCCAAGGATGCAATGACGCGTGCCGAACGGGTTTCCGAGTTCAGAATGGGGCTGACAAACATGATCCGAGCTTCAGCGCGTTTGCTGTCGTCGTCATTCGTGGCGATCGAGACTTTTGCGCCCTCCCTGATTTTACCAAGGTCTCCTGGTGTAACAGTAAGATCGATCCAGACGGTGGAAAGATCGGCAACTGTATAGAGATCGGCGGGATCCCCTTCCTTGCCTACCGCCGTGCCGACATCCACCTTGCGATCGACAATTCGCCCTGGCATCGGAGAGCGAAGTTCATATTTGCGCAGGCTCGACTGCCCTGATCCCGCAGTGTCTTCCTTAGCTGCGTTCGCCACTTCCGCAGCGTCTATGCCAAGAGCTGACAGTTTCTGGCGTGCTAAATCGACGCGAAGCTGCGCTTCGGAAAAGCTTGCCCGGACCTGCAGGTATTGTTGTTCGGCCGAGATCCGCTTGTCCCAAAGGCCTTGCGCGCGTTCGAAATTCGTTTTTTGAAGATCGAAATTCACGGATGCCGTCAGATACTCGCTTTTGGCATCTGCAACCTCACGACTATCGAGCACCGCGACCACTTCGTCTTTCGTAACCATATCGCCGAGCTGCTTGCGCATTTCAGCGACCGTTCCGACGACGCGTGCCGGCACCCGAGCAATCCGGTTGACATCCGGTGAAATCGTACCAGGCACGATAATGTGGCGTGAAAGAAAACCTCCTTGAACAGTGGCAACGTCGATCTCCTGCGCGCTGATCTGGTCTTGAGTTAACTTGATCAAACCTTCAGCGGCTCTGCTTTCGTCGGCTGCAGGCGTATTGCGTGCGCCTTTCACGCTCTTCCCTGCGCCGCCACCCAAACGAATATCTGCACCATCCGCGGCTCGCGCTTGGTCGATGCCGGGCGGTGGCCTGAAACCAACAGCCCCTCGGATCGACTGGCCCACGTAAGGCGCGAATGCACCGACGAGAATGCCGGCAAGGCCAAAGAGACCAGAGAGGTAATAAGCGCGAGCGGTCATTTCCATCAACCTCTGAATGTCAGCTTCTCGCCGATTGCTGCCGGCTCAAATGGTGCACGGCGGCAGCCAGCATAAGCCCTCGCTCTCGCAAACGACTACTCGACTCATAAATTGACATTTTGACGTCTTCCTGAGCGCCGATGCAGCCAGTAGCGAATCAAAGCGACAATGGCCAGAAGGCTTAATACCTATAGCTACTATAGGTACAAGGCCGTTTTCTGAGGCAAACTGACACGGCCGCCCACGGCGATCAGGCTGTCGAAGCCGAGATCGGTCCGACGACGATGTCAAGGTGTGCTTCTCATGCATGCGCTGACCTCGTTTCGAGCCAATACTTTTAAATAGCTCTGTGCACAAATCAAGAATTATGCACAGCTAGCTCGACACCGCGATTCCAGTGGGTTATGCTGTGCATATTATATGTGCGCAATGCGAGCCCGTTCCATGCCCTTCGCTTATGGCTACGCCCGGGTCTCGACCGACGGCCAGACCCTCGACGCCCAGGTTGCGCAGCTCGAGGCGGCCGGCGCGACGCGGCTGTTCAAGGAGAAGGTTTCCGGTGCCAAGCGCGATCGCGTCCAGCTTGACAAGCTGCTGAGCACGCTGAACGCTGGCGACGTCGTGATCGTGACGCGCCTCGACCGCTTGGCCCGATCGACGCGTGACCTCCTGAACATTCTCGGGGTCGTCGCCGACAAGGGTGCGGCGTTCCGATCGCTCGGGGATGGATGGGCGGACACGACTACCGCTCACGGTAGGTTGATGTTGACGGTGTTGGCCGGCCTGGCGGAATTCGAGCGCGAGCTGATCCGCTCCCGCACCGGCGAAGGACGCGCTCGCGCGAAAGCGCGCGGTGTGAAACTTGGCCGACGGTTCAAGCTCACGCCGCATCAGCGCGACGAAGCAGTCCGTCGTCGCGATGCCGGCGAGGAGTCGATGACGGAGATCGCCAGGAGTTATAATGTTTCGCACTCCACCATCTCGAGGTTAAAGGCAAATTGAATCCGTAACGCGACATCCCCGTAGCTTCATCTGATCCGCTACGGTTGGGACAAGCCCAAGGTAAGCCATCTGCAGAGCTGGCTCGGGAAATCTGGACATCGGGCGTAGGTGGATGTTCGGCCTGAACGCGGCATGATTGTCGTGAACAGGAGCGGATATGACGAGACGCGTGCGCCGGAACCACAGCCCGGCTTTCAAGGCGAAGGTCGCGCTGGCGGCCATCAAGGGCGAGAAGACGCTGGCCGACTTGGCGCAGCAGTTTGACGTCCACCCCAACCAGATCACGCAGTGGCGCAGCCAGCTTCTTGAAGGGGCTGCCGGTGTCTTCGGCTCCGAGGCGAAGTCCGAGTCTAACGCACCAACGATCGACGTGAAGACGCTGCATGCGAAGATCGGGGAGCTGGCGCTGGAGAATGATTTTTTGTCCGGCGCGCTCGGCAAGGCCGGGCTTCTGAGCGCAAAGCGATGATCGATCGCGCGCACGATCTGCCGCTCAACCGGCAAGCCAGAGCACTCGGGTTCAGCCGGGGCAGCGTCTATTATCTGCCTCGCGCGGTTCCTGCCGCCGACCTGGCGTTGATGCGCGCGATCGACGCGCTGCATCTGGAATACCCCTTCGCGGGCAGCCGCATGTTGCAGGGGCTTCTTGGGGCCGATGGCCATAGGGCTGGGCGTCTCCACGTCGCCACGCTGATGAAGCGCATGGGGATCGAGGCGCTCTACCGCCGGCCGAACACCTCGAAGCCGGCGCCGGGGCACAAGATCTTCCCCTACCTGCTGCGCAAGCTGCCGGTGACGCGGCCCAATCAGGTCTGGGCGATGGACATCACCTACATCCCGATGGCGCGGGGCTTCGTCTATCTGACGGCTGTCGTCGACTGGTTCAGCCGCAAGGTTCTGGCCTGGCGGCTCTCGATCAACATGGACGTCGCCTTCTGCATCGAGGCCGTCGAGGAGGCGATGGCCCGCTTCGGCAAGCCGGAGATCTTCAACACCGACAGTAAATAGATCGAGGCCAGTTCCCGGGCGGCCTGTCTCAAACACAGATCGACCG
>NZ_LSKN01000311.1:0-406 GCF_001557075.1 Methylobacterium sp. CCH7-A2 | reverse complement strand
CGGGTCCAAGCCCAACCGCCGCGAAGAGCGGCGCCTGCAAGGGCGCGGATCGACCGTCGACGGAAGATGAGATCAATCGTTCGCGGCGCAGCCTCCCTTGCGGGCGGCCGCTCGCCAGCGGCACCAGTGGTCGGCTCAATGAGCCGGCCGACGATCGTGGGGATCGAATTCGTGAATGACGTGCAGATCGTCTGCGTCGTCGATCTCGTCGCTCGGCAGCACCCCATAGGCGCCATCGATCTGGAAAACCGTCACCGCGACCATCAGCGTGCGGGCGAGTGCGAAGGCGTGGCTCTGGGCAAGGACAAGATCGTTCGACATCGTGAGGCTCCATCCGGGAGCGGGGGAATTCCGCTCGATGGCTCCTCGAAGGGCCGGGGCCGGTCGCGATCACCGCGAAGGCGTC
>NZ_LSKN01000310.1:0-560 GCF_001557075.1 Methylobacterium sp. CCH7-A2 | reverse complement strand
GCCCGCCCATCCGGCCATAGGTCTTCGCCAGGGCGACGAAGTCGTCCGAGGTCAGGGCGAAGGCGTCGGCGGAGCCGGCGGCGATCTTGAAATGCGCACGGAATTCGGCGTCGACGAGATGCGGCGGCTGGCCCCTGGCCGGGCCGACGCCGAGATTGATCGAGGGCTCGCGGAAATGCAGCGGCATCAGCTGCGCATGGATGTCGGTGACATGAAGGATCGTCAGCGTGCCCAGCGGATCGAAGCGCAGGATGTCGCTCTGCGCCAGCTTCTGCTGTGCCGCCGCCCGCCCGAGCGGGCCGAGCCCGGAGGCTGCCGCAATAGCCGCGGCGGCGGCCGTCGCCTGAAGAAATTCGCGTCTGGAGACCATGATTCACCTTCTGGGCGAGCGCGAAGCGCCACCCACCGGCGATGTCCTTGCGGACATCGCGCATCACCTCATCAGGAGTGTCGTCGGCCGGATCGGCCCGCTCAGCCGACGGTCAGCTTGTTCTTCGCGGTGTATTCGGAGCCGTCGTCATCCTTCCAGACGAAGGTGAACTCGCCCGATTCCGTCGCCT
>NZ_LSKN01000027.1:0-20661 GCF_001557075.1 Methylobacterium sp. CCH7-A2 | reverse complement strand
TGGTGGCGACCGACGATCTCGTCCAGCGCATAGCCGGTCACGGCGAGAAAATTGGCATTCGCGTGCAGGATGTTGCCTGACAGATCGAACTCGATCACGGCCTGCACTTTTTCGAGGGCGATGAGCTTTCCCTCCATGTCGGCGATTTCGCTCTTGTGAGCGGTGATGTCGGTGGCGAACTTCACCACCTTCTTCACCTTGCCGCTCTGGTCCATCACGGGCGTATAGATCGCCTGCAGCCAGATCCGCTTGCCGCCCTTGCCGATGCGCAGGAATTGCGCCTTCATCGCCTCGCCCGCCGCCAGCCGCGTCCAGAAGTGCTGATAGTCGGCCCCGGCCCGCTCGCGCGGCTCAACGAACATCGAATGATGCTGCCCCTCGATTTCGGTGAACGCATAGCCGACGGTCTGGAGAAACAACTCGTTCGCCCACACGATCTTGCCCGAGGGCTCGAATTCGATCACCGCCTGCGTGCGCCTGATGGCGGCTGCCTCTGCGGCGAGGCTGCCCATGTTGATGAGATCGCGAATCGACATTGTGTTCCCCCACCCTCGGCGAGCCATCAGGCGACGCCGCAATTTTCGTCGTAATCCCCGCAGTCAGCTGGATGGCTGTCATCGGGCAGGCAAAATGGTAGGTTGATATCTTTAAATTTGTGTAAAGCTTGCCTGACTATCGTAATGTAAATCAGGTCATGATCGGTATGACGTTTGGCAATGCTTGCCTAATAATCAATCTTTTGTGTGTATAAATTGGACCTATTTTAGAATAGCAGCTGTCGTGGCTGGGTTTTTGGCGCATTTGACTTCAGTCAATCTACCGTTTTGACGTTCGATTTTTTGATATATCAAGAAGGTCGCCTTCGGGGGTGGCCGCAATTTTTGTCAGTTTATGACGAACGGCGCGGTTGTTTTTGTCGGGGCGATCGGCCAATCTGTGTTTGTCACCGACGCGCGCTGGGCAATATTGGCTCGTGGCAAACTCCAAGATCATCGACCTCACGCTAGAGCGTCGCACCAAAGTTCACCGTTCGCATCTCGAAACTCAGGGTCATCTGATCGAGCATGTCGAGACGACGAATCCGGTCGATTACGAATTCTCCGTCAAGAGTGACCGGCATTACTTGGCGCTGCATGATCTCGTCTTCCATGATGGGCTGATGCGTGTGGAGGGCGAGAAGCCACGCCGGGGCCGCGATCTCAGGCAGACGCTGACCTTTTTTCCCGCCGGGATCTCGGTCGAGGGCTGGTGCAAGCCCACGGCGCGGCCGCAGGCGTTCACGGCCCTCTATGTTGAGCCGGAGGCGGTTCCCGAGATCGTGCAGGAGCAGCCCTGCTGGCACCGGCCGGAGATCTACTTCCAGTCGCCCGCCTTGGAACGGGTTTTCCTGCAGCTCAGAGAGACATTGCGGGGCGAGTTGCCGTTCAAGGAGCTGCTGATCGAATCCCTCGGGCAGGTTGCGGTCGCCACCTTCGCCAGCCTCCAAGCCGCCAGCGGGCCCGTCTCCCGCGCCGATCGCAAGCTGGAGGCGCCGGAGATCGGCCGGCTGAACGCCTATCTGCGGGCCAACATCACCCGAGATATCCGGCTCGAGGATATGGCCGCTGTCCTCGGCATGAGTAAATTCCACTTCATCCGCTGTTTTCGCGCGACCACGGGCCGGACGCCCTATCGCTCCCTGCTGGACCTGCGCTGCGAAATCGCGCTCGAGGCGTTGAAGGCGGGGCGCTCCGCCGTCGAGGCCGCTGCTGCATCCGGTTTCGACAATGCCGCCCAGATGTCGCGATCGTTGCGTGCCACGCTCGGCGTTTCACCCCGGGACATTCGTGGGTGATTCAGCAGTCCCTTCGTTCGCGAGGGGAGGGGCGATGGGTCTGGCGGCTTGCCCTCACCGGCGGGCCATGGCATCCGTCCGGCCAATTCGAAAAGGACCCGTCCCATGGACAAGACCGAACTCGCCAAGCTCGAGGGCTATCTGCGGCGCACCTTCAACAATCACGGCATCAGCGTGCGGGCGCGGATGAAGAAGAATGATTCGGCCGAGGTCTATCTCGCCGACGAGTTCATCGGCATCATCCATGTCGACGACGAGGACGGCGACCGCTCGTTCAATTTCACCATGGCGATCCTCGACGTCGATCTCGACGACTGACCCCGCCGCGCCGGAAATGCTACTCCGGAGGCCGTCTGACGCGGCCTTCTGCGCTTGCGGTGCTCACGAACACCAGTCCGATCCGCTCCGGTTCTCGAACGCCACGCCAGCCGACCCGCCGGAGAGCATTCCGGCAGCGGCGGGCAGCCGCCCATCAGGGTTCAGCGGATCAGACCATCGATGGTGCGGCGGACGCCGCCGAGTATCAGTTCCCAGTCGGCGATGATGGCGCGGGGAAAGCGGATGTTCACATCCATGCCGCGATGCCTGAAGGTGACGCGACAGGGCTCGTCGAGATCCGGCCCTGGCGCGCCGGAGCGGGCTGCATCGAGCGGGCAGCGGGCGGCGAAGCCGCGACCGTCCGGCACCGAGACATAGAGTTCGTCGCCTTCATAGGGCGAGCCCTTGCGGAAGCCGCGCACGACGAGCCCGCCGGGATTGGACCAGACGGTCGGCGTCAGGAAGCGGGCATAGACGGAGAGCTGCGTCTGCGGCTCGTTGACCTTGTCGGGCGGGCTCAGCGTGACGAGCAGACGCGGGCGGCCCTGGCCGGGGCCTGGCCCGATCTGGGCGGGGCCGAGGCTCGGCCAGTCGAGACGCAAACGCACCATGCCGACGAGACGGCTGGTGTCGTCGGGCTCGGCGCCGGTCAGGTGCTGCGGCACCAGCAGCGAAACGCTGCCGATGCGGGCGGGCTGGAGCGCGGGCTCGCTCGGCTCGCGCTGATGGCTCAGATGGAAGGCGAGGCCGGTTGCCAGGGCCGCGGCCAGCATGATGCCGATGCCCGCCTTGACGAGAGCGGCGTCGGCGCGCGGCGGCGGCGGGGGCGGGCGCTTCAGGCGGGCGCGCAGGACCTCGGTCAGCCCGGCGGCGGAGGTCGCGGCCGGGGCTCCATGATGAACCGGGTCCTGGGGGTGATATGCGGTCACGTCGGCGCCTTGCAAATGCACGGGCAGTGAAGCATCGCGGCGTTAACGGCGCGTAAACCATGACGCTGCCGAAGGTCGGCGCGCCCGTTAACCACTCGTTCGGACTTTTCTTCACACTTCGTCAACCATGTTGCAGGGTCCGGCCGTCGCGACCGCCGGAGCAGGCCCCTTGACGATCGACCCCGCTGCTTTCGAACTCCTCACGTCGCTGCTGATCGGCTTCGCCTTCGCGGGCCTGCTCGCCTCCGCCTTCGAACTGTTCACCGCGCGGCGGGCCGATTTCCGCCTTCTGCAGGCCGGCGGGCTGGTCGCCGTGGCGAGCGTGCCGGTGGTCGTGTTCAGCGCGCCCTTCCTGATCCTGCGCAATACGGTGCGCGGCCGGCGCATCGAGGGCAGGCCGCTGGTGTTCGTGATCATCGCCGGGCTGATCGCCTCGGTCTGGAGCATCCTCTCCGGCCGGGTGGTGCTCGACCTGCTGCACGTGCTGGCGACTTGACGAAGGCGGCGGCGCCCGGTCACTCCTGAGGCCGCCCCAGCGCGCGGAAGGACGACCGGTCATGCCTCTCTATGCTCTCGACGGACAAGCGCCCGAGACCCCTGCCGCGGGGCAATGGTGGCTCGCGCCCGATGCGCATGTGATCGGCCGCGTCAGGCTCGCCGTCGATGTCGGCATCTGGTTCGGCGCCGTGCTGCGCGGCGACAACGAGTGGATCGAGATCGGGCAGGGCAGCAACATCCAGGAAGGCTGCGTGCTGCACACCGATATGGGCTCGCCGCTGGTTGTTGGCGCCAACTGCACGATCGGCCATCGCGCCATCCTGCATGGCTGCAGCATCGGCGAGAACAGCCTTGTCGGCATGGGGGCAACGGTGCTGAACGGCGCCAGGATCGGCCGCAACAGCCTCGTCGGGGCCAATGCGCTGGTGACCGAGGGCAAGGAATTCCCGGACAATTCGCTGATCGTTGGTTCGCCGGCGCGGGCGATCCGCACACTGGACGAAGCGGCCTCTGCCGGCATCACCGCTTCCGCGCAAGGCTATGTCGCGCGCTGGAAGCAGTTCGCCGCCGGGCTCGTGCGGCTGGACTGAGCGTATCCCCGAAAAGAAGCGGGCCGGCTCCCCGGGGAAGGGAGCCGGCCCTTGGCGAAACCCGGCATTGGGGACGGGTGGGTGGGGACGTGACCAAGTCTCGCCGTCCGGACGGACCGGGAACCGGTCCGTGTTCAGCCGTCGCGCCCGTCCCGGCGCGACGAAACTCAGCGCACCGAGGCGACGGTGGAGGTCTGAGCGCCGCCGAGCGAGGTCCAGCCGGTGCGCAGCTGCGACTCGCGCTTCACATAGACGTAGCCGGTCTGGCTCCAGGGCAGGACCGCGTTGCGCTTGTTGTCGAGGATGAAGTCGCCCCGGTCGGTGCGGATCATGAGCACGGCATGGCCGGCATTATCCTCGTCGATCACGACGGTCATCGGCATGGCGCGGCGCGGCACGCCGGCTTCCGCCAGGCGCTTGCGCTTCAGCAGCGCGAAATCCTCGCAGTCGCCCTTGCCGTCCTCGGGCAGGTCCCAGCGATCGACCACGCCCCAATGCTCCTCGTCGGTGACCGCCTCGATCTCGCGGTTGACCCGGCTGTTCACCGACAGAATCATCTTCCAGAGCTTCGGCGTCATCTCGACGCGATCGGCCTCGCGGAGATCGACGCGGCATTCCGCGGGGCTGCGCCGGCAGAGATCGCTCCAGGCATAGGGCGCCCGGGCGTCGCCCGAGGCATCGGCGGGCGCCGTGGCGACCGGAATGGCCCCCGTCGCCTGGGCCTGAGCCGGAAGAGCGGCGCCGGCCGCCAGGATGATCGCGAAAGCCGTCCCGATGAGGTGGCGGTGAGTCATAGGCATGTCGTCCCCTTTCTGTCCCTGGGGTGGACGATGCCGCCGGCTCATGGATTTGGCTTGAAATGAAAGCGAACAATTGTAGCGAATCGGCCGAAGATATCTGCCGGCACGAGTCAGTATAAATCAGTGGAAAAACGGCCTCGTGCAAATTCCGTGGCCGGATTCAGGGCGCGTTAATTATCGCGGCTGGCCTGGATACCATGCATTAACCGTTCCGCGGCCGCTGAGGCCGGGAGCGTTCCGGCAAACAGGCGAGGGACGATCTCGCCCCTGTCCGCGAACAGGAACTCCGGCGCCAGCGCCTCGAGAGCCGCGGGGCTGGTGAAGCCCCAGCCGACCGCACCGAAGGCCATGCCGGCCTCGCGGGCGGCCTCGCCGTCACGGATCTCGTCGCCGATGCAAAGGCAGAGGTCATGTTCGACGCCGGCGCGCCGCGCGATCTGGCGGAACTTCGCCGCCTTGCCGAACAGCCCGGCCCCGCAGGCGAAATGGCTGAACAATGCGGACAGCTCCGGCCCCAGCGCGCGGCGGATGTTGCGTTCCGTATTGGAGCTGACGATGGCGAGCACGAAACCGGCGGCGCTCAGCTCGCGCAGCATGGCGTCGCAGCCGGGAAAGAGCGGGGCGGGCTCGCCGTCATCCGTGGCGAGGCGGCGCATGTGCCGCGCGATGAAGGGCAGCTTCCAGGGCTTGATGCCGAGATGGTCCAGCAACTGGCGGGCGCTGTAGCCGCGCAGCCCGTCGACCTCATGCGCCTCGACGCGGCGGAAGCGGTAGCGTGCCGCCACATCGTTCAGCACGGCCGTGAACCACGGAAAGGTGTCGGCGAGCGTGCCGTCGAAATCGAAGATGACCAGCTTGTACGCCATGCCCGCGTTCTGCAGCGTTTCAGACCCTGCAGGCTATGGCGGCTGCGCTGAGCCGGCGCAAGCATCCGCGCGGTGCGGGATGCCTCTGGCGGCGCTCAGAGCTCGAGATTCTCGTCGAGAAGGTCGGCCGAGAGCGGGAAGCGGAACTCGGCCGCATAGCCGCCGTCGAAGCGGCGGACGATCTTGGCCGGCGTCGAGCCGACGCGCAGCGGCGTGTTCAGCGGCAGGTCGAGATCGGTGGTGAAGGCGGTGCCGGACAACGAAATGTCGATCAGGCGGACGACATGTTCCGCACCGTCCTCCATGGTGACGACGGCGCGCGGGTTGCGCGGCACGATGCGCTCGTGGCGGCGGTCCTCCGGCAGGCCGAGCTCCTCGCGGTTGGCGAGCCAGGTCAGCTGGGCGGTGAACTTCTCGCGCTTGCGGCTGGTCGCGGTGATCGTCATCGCGAAACCTTCCATCGTCGTGCGCACGCAGGTGCCCTCGATGCGGCCGAGATGTTCGAGATAGACGATGACGCGGTCGCCGGGATTGGCCCGGGCCGGGGCGGCGAGATGGACGCCGCCGGGCGAGATGTCGATCGACTGGCAGGGGTATTCCATGCGGTTGGGCAGCATATAGCGGCCCAGCAGCACGACCTTCATGCGATGATGGCGCCTGCGCTCGGCAGTGCGTGCAGCCGTCCGGGGCGGTTGTAGGGCGCTCAGCATCGAGGGTCAGCCTGCTTTCGGCGCCGATCCTACGGGCGGGCTGGTTAACGCATGGTTGTAGCTCAGGCGCGTCCACCCGGCAGAACCATGAATTTCGGCGGCTGGCCGCGCGTGGGCGTGGCAGCCGGCTGCCGCAGCGAGATTCCGGGCCAGAGCATGCGCAGCGAGATCATCCGCATCGACTCGATGGTGTCGAGGCCAAGCCATTCCGGGGCCGCGGAGGCGGAGAGGGCGCCCAGCATCCGGGCATGGGTCCGGCCGCGATAGCGCAGCGGCAGCAGCAGCAGTTCGAGATAGACCGGTGCCCCGGTCGCCGTCTCGGCCGCCATCCCGGCGACGGCGCCGGCGCTTTCGTCCATGACCGTCTGGGTCAGCCGGCGCATCTCGGTCTGGGATCCCACATCGGGCCACAGGGCGCTGAAGGCGCGGCCCTTCAACTCCTGGCCGAAGAGGGCGCAGAGCCGCGTGCCCGCAAGCCTGAAGACAGGTCCGATGGGTTCATTCTCCAGAACGAAGGTGTCGGCGAGCGCATGGCGCAGGGCGCCGGGCTCGATTTCGCCGCGCTCGGGCGCCGAGCGCTCTCCACGGAGAGCGTCCCAGTACTCGAAGACGAGGCGAGTGCTTGTGTTCTTCATTCCGGTACCCAGTGCTGCGGCCTCTTGCCCGGACCCCTGCCCATCGTCCCGCGATGGCGCAGAACCGTCAGGTGGCGGGACGAATCGGCCCTTCGGTCGGCGAAGGACGCAGGCGTCGTGCCGTCTTGCCACGGCCGCCGCTCGCTGTTCGGGTGAACGGTGCATTAGGGTTAACAGGACCTTTCGATTGTGGATAACCAACTAAAATGATTATCAAATTTTAGATTTCGTCGCCGGCTCGGGCGGCGTCCGGAGGGGGGCGGTGGGGACGTGACGTGTCGCGGGGTTAACGATCCCGCGCCCGCACCGCCGGGTGAAAGGGGAGCGGCGACGAGCCGTTCCCCTTTTTCCGTCATCCGCCCCGTCTGATCGCTTGCCAGAGCCGGCGCCTTCGGCAAGGGTTGGCGCGCATGTCCCATCCCGTTCCCGGCCATCCCGCTCCAACCCAGCGCGAGCCGATCCTCAACCTTCCCGCCGTCATCGTCTGGCTCGCCGTGATCCTTGCGGCGATCCAGGGCCTGCGCTCGTTGCTGCCGGCCTATGAGGACTACATGCTGCTGTCCTGGCTGGCCTTCGTGCCGGCGCGTGTGACGCTGTGGCTGTCGCCGGAGCGGCTCGAGGAGATGGTTTCGGCGGTGGCGGGTTCGGCGACCGGCCAGGACGTCGCCAGCCGACTGCAACTCGTGCGGCTGCTGCTGGCCGATGGCGGGCCGCGGCTCTGGACCCTGCTGACCTATGGGCTCCTGCATGGATCCTGGCTGCACCTCGTCACCAATCTCGTCTGGCTGGCCGCCTTCGGCAGCCCGGTCGCGAGGCGGCTGGGGGCCGGGCGCTTCCTGAGCCTGATGGGGCTGTCGACGATCGGCGGCGCGTTGCTGCACTGGTTCGCCCGCGAACTCGACGTGCTGCCGCTGGTGGGCGCCTCGGCCGCCGTTTCCGGCGCGACCGCCGCAGCGATCCGCTTCGTCTTCGCGCCGGGCCTGCGCTTCGGCTCGCTCGCCGACGATGCGGTGGTGCGGGCGATCCCCGCCGAGCCGATCGGGCAGCTCTGGCAGAATTCGCGCGCCATGCTGTTCATCCTGGTCTGGTTCGCGACGAACATCCTGTTCGGGGCCGGGCTGGTGCCGATTCTGGGCGAGGAGACCAGCATCGCCTGGGAGGCGCATATCGGCGGTTTTCTGGCCGGGCTGCTGCTGTTTCCGCTGTTCGACCGGGGTGTCGTCCGGCGCTAGAGCCTCCCATCCCGTCGCCTTGCCTGCGCCCCGGTCTTCCCCCACACTCGCCCTCTTCGCAGCGCTCCCGCGGTCTCGCCGGACGGTCGAGTCCGGCCCGGCCGACGGGGACAGGACGAACCCGCGCGCCGGGCAACGGCGCCACCGCAAGGAGGACGACGCCATGAATGTCGAGCAGCTTCTGGGAGACAAGGGACGCGAGGTCATCTCCGTCCAGCCGCACCGCACGCTGGGCGAGGCGGTGCGGACACTCAGCGAGCGGCGCATCGGCGCTGTCGTGGTGATGGGCGCCGACGGGGCGCTGGTCGGCATCCTCTCGGAGCGCGACATCATCCGCGCGCTGGGCGAGAGCGGCGCGGCGGCCCTCGACAGCCCGGTCTCGCGCGCGATGACGGCGAAGGTCGTGACCTGCCGCAGCCAGACCAGCGTCGACGAGCTGATGGAGATCATGACCTCGGGCCGCTTCCGGCACGTACCCGTGGTCGAGAACGGCCGCGTGGTCGGGCTCGTCTCGATCGGCGACGTGGTCAAGCACCGCGTCGCCGCGATCGAGGCCGAGAGCCGGGCGATGCGCGACTACATCGCCATGGCCTGAGGCTTCGACGCGCGCCTCAGGCCGAGAGGCGGCTGCCGGCGATCGCCGTCTCGATCTCCTCGAGGCAGCGGCGCGTCGCCTGGCGGCCGAGTTCGATCGTCTCCTGGGCGCGGTGAAAATCGAACAGGCCGGTGCGGCCGAGCTTGGGGCCGATCATCACGTCCGGCGGATCGCCGGCCAGGCGCGAGCGCGAGATGCGATCCTGCGTGATGTTGAAGGCGTCGATCATGACGCCGGCGAGGCCGGGCCTCGCCTCGCCCTGGCGCCCGACCAGGCCGCGCACGCGCCGCGCCGCGCCGGTGATGCCGCCGAGCCAGCGCGAGGTCGGGCGGACGTCGAGCTCCGGCACGAGTTCGGGGTCGGGGTCGGCCGCATGCTGCTGGATGATGGTGCCGCGGCCGGCGAGATCGCTGTTCAGATTGACGCAGATCACGATGTCGGCGCCGAGGGCGCGCGCCGCCGTCACCGGCACGGGATTGACCAGGGCGCCGTCCATCAACCAGCGGCCGCCGAGCTTGACCGGGTCGAACACGCCGGGCAGCGCGTAGGAGGCGCCCAGCGCATCGACGAGCGGGCCCTGCGTCAGCCAGATCTCATGCCCGGTGCCCAACTCGGTCGCGATCGCAACGAAGCGCGTGGGCAGGCCCTCAATGCGCTGGCCGGCGAGATCGCGCTCCAGCAGCCGCTTGAGCCGCCCGCCGCCGATCAGACCGGCGCCGCCGATATGGAAATCCATCAGACCGACGACGCGGCGCTTGGTCAGGCCGGTGGCGAATTCGGTCAGTTCACCGAGCTTGCCGGCGGCGAAGCAGCCGCCGACGACCGCGCCGATGGAGGTGCCGGCAATGACGTCCGGCTTCAGGCCGGCCTCCGTCAGCACTTCGAGCACGCCGATATGAGCCCAGCCGCGCGCCGCGCCGCCGCCAAGGGCGAGCCCGATCTTCGGCCGCCCGTTGACGGCTGGACTGGCCATGCTGGCGTCGTTCATCGTTTCGATCCCCGCGATCGTTCTTCCCGAGCACTGAGGCAAGGGGCCTGCCAGCGCTTCGTGTCCGCCGCGTGACGGCTTCGGCAGGGTGATGGGGAAGCATGAGGAAACCGTCACCCGCGGGGGCGGACCGGCGGGTCAGACGAAACGCAGCGGTTCGGCGGCGTCCTCGCGCAGTGGCTGCACCCGGTAGAAGCAGGAGCGACGCCCGGTGTGGCAGCAGCCGCCGTCGCCGGCGACCTTCACCTTCAGCCAGAGCGCGTCCTGGTCGCAATCGACCCGCATTTCGACGATGGTCTGGATCTGGCCGGAGGTGGCGCCCTTGTGCCAGAGCTCGCCGCGCGAACGGGACCAGTACCAGGCCTCGCCGGTCTCGATGGTGCGCGCCAGCGCCTCGGCGTTCATATGCGCGACCATCAGCAGTTCGCCGGTCGTGGCATCGGTGGTAACGCAGGTGATGAGGCCATTGGCGTCGAAGCGCGGCGAAAGCGTCGTGCCCTCCTCGAGGGCCTGCTTGTCGGGGGCGGCGGGGAAGGGCGTCATGCCGGGCTCCGGAACGAAAGAGGGCGCATCCTCGGGGATGCGCCCTTGTAGAGCCGGCCGCCGCGCGGGCCAATCGGAAAGGCAGTGGCTCAGAGGCCCGGCGACTTGACCATGGTGAAGAAGCGGACCTGCTCCGAGGGTTCGTTGAAGAGGCCGGTGTAGCGCGTCGTCATGGTCGAGGAACCCTGCTTCTGCACGCCGCGCATCGACATGCACATATGCTCCGCCTCGATCAGGACAGCGACGCCCCGGGGCTTCAGCACGCGGTCGATCACGTCGGCGATCTGAGCCGTCATCGTCTCCTGCGTCTGCAGGCGACGTGCATAGACATCGACGACGCGGGCGAGCTTGGAGAGGCCCACAACGCCCTTGGCCGGATAGTAGCCGATATGGGCCTTGCCCACGAAGGGCACCATGTGATGCTCGCAATGGGAGTAGAACGGGATGTCGCGGACGAGGACCATGTCGCGATAGCCCTCGACCTCCTCGAAGACGCGGTCGAGGATCTCGGCCGCATCCTCGTCATAGCCCTTGTAGAACTCCTTGTAGGCCTTCGCGACACGCCGCGGCGTGTCCTGCAGGCCCTCGCGCGAGGGATCGTCCCCGGCCCAGAGGAGCAGGGTCCGAACAGCCTCTTCGGCCTGTTCCTGCGTCGGCTGCTTGATCAGAAACTTGTCGGCTGAGGGGCCCAGGGCCCGTTCGACTGACAAGGACTTAACCACAGGGTTCATGTGGCGCCTCCCGTTACGGTGATCCTGATACGCCGCCGGAGTCCGTCTGGACCATGGGGCAGGGGCGAGGCAGCGAGATTTTTTCGGGGGGCCGCTGCGCTCATCTGTGCTCTCCCCCCGACTGCGACCGCACCCTATATTGGAGATCAGGCGCCGGTCTCTCCACCCCGGCGGAGATCACGACATGCTGAGCGACGTCTACAACAAGCGCATCCTCGAACTGGCGGCCAACATCCCGCTGCTCGAACGCCTGCCCGCGCCCGACGCGACCGCGAAGGCCCATTCGCGTCTCTGCGGCTCGACCGTCACGGTCGATCTGACCATGGAGGGCGATGTCGTTACCGGCTTCGGGCACGACGTGAAGGCCTGTGCGCTGGGCCAGGCCTCCTCCTCGATCATGGCGCGCCATGTCGTCGGCTCGACCGCCGAGGAGCTGCGCCGCGTGCGCGAGCAGGCCCGCGCCATCCTCAAGGAGGAGGCCGACCCGCCCGAGGGGAAATGGGCCGATCTCGCCATGCTGGTGCCGGTGCGGGACTACAAGGCACGCCACGCCTCGACGCTGCTGACCTTCGACGCGGTCGTTGATGCGATCGGCCAGATCGAGCAGCGGCGACAGGCCGCCGCCGTCGCGTGAGGCTATTTCAGGCCGAGCGCCAGCCGCGTCTCGGCCCGCGTCTCGTCGAAGCGGGCCCGGAAGGCGCGGTCGGCGAGCAGGGCCTTGGCGACGGCCCGGCCGGCCTTGTCGCCCGCGGCGAGGTCGCTGCGATAATGGAAGCCGCAGACGAGGCGGCTCTCGCCATAGTCCTTGACCCGCTGCTCGAGCCGTTCGGCGAGTTCCGGGGCGGCGGTGCTGAGCAGCTCCGCATAGAGCGCAGCCGTCGCCGCATGGCCGGCCGGGAAGGAGGTCCCTTCCGGGCGCCCGCCGGGGCACGGCTTGACGCGGACCTTGTTCCACACCGTGAAGGGGCGCTGGCGGTTCGTCAGGCGGCGCACGCCGAGCAGCACGATGCCGAGCTCGATCTGCGCCTCGCGATAGAGCAGCCGCACCTCGCGGTGCTCGTTGCCGGCGAAGGGGATGTCGGCGCCTTCGAGGAAGCGAGCCAGCGTCTGGTACTGGTCGGCGATCGCCGCCTTCTCGCGCTCTGGCGTGCGGTTCAGTGTGATCTGAAGAACCTCGTCGAACTCCCGCTTCTGTTCGGGCGAATTCATCGCCGGCGGCAGGCCGACGATCGCGGCGAGGTCGATCTTGCCGGGCTCGAGCCAGAGCAGATTGGTGCGCTGCTGGGCTCCGGCGGGGCCCGCGGCGAGGCACAGGGCCGTGGCGAGGCCGAGCGCGAGGGCTCTCAGGCCGGACGAGGCAAGGCGCGGGACGGGGCGGTGCATGGCGAATCTCGGCTGGAACGACGGGCGGGATGAGATGGCATCGCAGCAGGGATTGTCACGTCTTTTCGCGCAGGCCGCCGCTGTCAAGCGGGCGCCGCGCCGCGCCGCGCACTGGGCGATCCGGGGCTATCAGCTCAGCCTCTCGATGCTGATCGGGCGGCATTGCCGACACTGGCCGAGTTGCTCGGCCTATACCGACGAGGCGATCCAGCGCTTCGGGCTATGGCGTGGCGGCTGGATCGGCGTGGCGCGGATCTGCCGCTGCACCCCGCTCGGCACCAGCGGCATCGATCTCGTCTGCGAGGAACTGCCGCCCGATGCCGCCTGGTACCGGCCCTGGTCCTATGGTCGCTGGCGCGGCGTTACCGCGCCGCCGGCCGAGGATGCCGAGGCCACGGTCAGCGCTGCGCCTGCGCCTGCTGCAGGGCGCTCCGGCAGCCCGGCGACAGCTCGGCCGCCTTCTCCTTGAAACAGGCGATGATGCGGCCGCCGCCCGGCTTCACGCCAGGGCAGAGGCGCGCGACGTCCTGGCCGCAGGCCTCACGCATGGCGTTGCGGTCCTGTGCAGCGAGCGGCGCGGTGGCGGCGGCGAGCAGGAGTCCGGCGAGAGCGGCGCTGCGGAGGGTCGGCATGGCGGAATGTCTCCTGTGGCGACGGGGTGACGCGACGATGGCCATTGTGCGGACGGCGCTTTGCCGGGCCGTGAGCGGATCGTGACGAAACGGACAGGTTCCCAGCCGGCCGGGGCCCGCTCTTTCGATGCCGCTGCCGATTGCCTGCCGCGGCGTGCTCGTATAGGCGGAGCGCTCCCGGCCCTGTCCTTCCCCGGATACGGACAGCGCCGCGCCGGTCCAGCCCTGGTCCAGCCATCCCCAGTATCCGGCCTTGTCTTACGGGGTTCGTATCCCCGAGTGAGCAGGAGCGACGATCGATGACGATCTCCCTGACCTTTCCCGATGGCGCGAAGCGCGAATTTCCCTCCGGCATCACCGGAAAGGAGATCGCCGGCGGCATTTCTCCCTCGCTGCTGAAGCGCACCGTCGCCATGGCGCTGGACGGCGTCGTCGTCGATCTCGGCGATCCGATCGCGAAGGATTCGAAGATCGAGTTCCTGACGCGGGAGGATCCGCGCGCGCTCGAACTGATCCGGCACGACTGCGCGCATGTTCTTGCGGAGGCCGTGCAGGCGCTCTGGCCGGGGACGCAGGTGACGATCGGCCCGGTGATCGAGGGCGGCTTCTTCTACGATTTCGCCCGCAACGAGCCCTTCACGCCCGACGACCTGCCGGTGATCGAAAAGAAGATGCGCGAGATCATCGCCCGGGACGCCCCCTTCACCAAGGAAGAGTGGAGCCGCGACCAGGCGAAGGCCTTCTTCGCCGAGAAGGGCGAGGCCTACAAGGTCGAGCTGGTCGATGCGATTCCGGAAGACCAGACCCTGAAGATGTACAAGCAGGGCGAGTGGATCGACCTCTGCCGCGGCCCGCACATGACCTCGGTCGGCAAGGTCGGCACCGCCTTCAAGCTGATGAAGGTGGCCGGCGCCTATTGGCGCGGCGACAGCAACAACGCGATGCTGACGCGCATCTACGGCACGGCCTTCGCGAAGCAGGACGAACTCGACGCCCATCTCAAGCAGATCGAGGAGGCGGAGAAGCGCGATCACCGCAAGCTCGGCCGGGAGATGGACCTGTTCCACTTCCAGGAGGAGGGGCCGGGCGTCGTGTTCTGGCACTCCAAGGGCTGGCGGCTGTTCCAGGAGATCCTGACCTATATGCGCCGCCGGCTGGCCGCCGATTACGAGGAGGTCAACGCGCCACAGGTCCTCGACAAGTCGCTCTGGGAGACCTCGGGTCACTGGGGCTGGTACCAGGACAACATGTTCGCGGTGAAGTCGGCCTCGGCCTTCGAGAACCCGAACGACGCGACCAAGGACCAGAAGGTCTTCGCGCTGAAGCCGATGAACTGCCCCGGCCATGTGCAGATCTTCAAGCACGGTCTGAAGAGCTATCGCGATCTGCCGATCCGGCTGGCGGAATTCGGCAATGTCCACCGCTACGAGCCTTCGGGCGCGCTGCACGGGCTGATGCGCGTGCGCGGCTTCACGCAGGACGACGCGCACATCTTCTGCACGGAAGAACAGCTCGCGGCCGAGTGCCTGAAGATCAACGACCTGATCCTCTCGGTCTATGAGGATTTCGGCTTCACCGACGACCTCGTCATCAAGCTCTCGACGCGGCCCGAGAAGTGCGTCGGCTCCGACGCGCTCTGGGACCATGCCGAAGCGGTGATGCAGAGCGTGCTGCAGACGATCGCGGACCAGTCCGGCGGGCGGATCAAGACCGAGATCAATCCGGGCGAGGGGGCGTTCTACGGGCCGAAGTTCGAGTATGTCCTGCGCGACGCCATCGGCCGCGACTGGCAGTGCGGCACGACGCAGGTCGATTTCAACCTGCCGGAGCGGTTCGGGGCCTTCTATATCGGCTCGGACGGCGAGAAGAAGCAGCCGGTCATGGTCCATCGCGCGATCTGCGGCTCGCTGGAGCGCTTCACCGGCATCCTGATCGAGAACTTCGCCGGGCATTTCCCGCTCTGGCTGGCGCCCGAGCAGATCCTGGTCTGCCCGATCACCTCCGAGGCGGATTCTTACGCCGAGGACGTGACCATGGCCTGCCTCTCGGCGGGCCTTCGGGCGCGTGCCGACCTGCGCAACGAGAAGATCAGCTACAAGGTGCGCGAGCACTCGCTGGCCAAGGTCCCGGTGATCATCGCCGTCGGCAAGCGCGAGGCCGAGGAACGCACGGTCACCGTGCGCCGTCTCGGCAGCCAGGCGCAGACGGTGATGAGCCTCGACGCCATGCTGGAGGCGATGCTGGACGAGGCGACGCCGCCGGATTTGAAGCGGGTGAAGGCGGCGCGCGCGGCGAAGGCTGCGGGCTGATCGGGCGTCATTCTCGGGCGGCGCGCGGCGCCGACCCGAGAAGCTCTCGCAGGAGAGGGTCTGGTACGAGATGGTCCTGCACGAGATGCTCGGGTCGAGCCCGAGCATGACGCGCCTACGGCGCCCTATCGCCAGACGTGACCCTCCCATGCCAGACTGCCGGCCATGCTGACGGGGTCCTATCGCAAGCGGCTCGAGGCCGATCTGACACGCTGGGTCGGTGAGGGGCTGCTGACGGCGGAATCCGCCGGTGCCATCCGCCGTTCCGTCGCCGCAGAGGGCGGCTTCCGGCTTCCGGCGCTGCTCGGCCTGTTCGGTGGACTTCTGATCGCCGCCAGCATCGCCGCCTTCGTCGCGGCGAACTGGGAGGCGATGCCGCGGCTGGTGAAGCTCGCCATGATCCTGGTGGGTGTCGTCGGTGCGCTCGCCATTGCGGCGCGGCTGGAGCGCCGGGGCTCGGCCGGGGGCGCGGATGCCGCTGCCACCTGCGCCGTGCTGATCTTCGCCGCGGGAATCGCGCTGATCGGTCAGATGTATCATCTGCCGGCGGACTGGCCGGCCGGGGCGCTCATGGTGGCGCTGGGCGGGCTCGCCGTCGCGGCGCTAATGGGCTCGAACGGCGCGCTGGTGGTGGCCTTCGTCGCGCTCTGCGCCTGGAGCGGCGGGCGCTGGCAGGAGAGTCAGGGCACGCTGCAGGGCAGCTTCTTCCTGCTCTACCTGCCCGCGCTCTGGCTCGCCTGGGGGCGGCCGAATCGCCTCGTCCATCACCTCGCCGTGCTGTCCCTTGCGTTCTGGCTGGTGATGGTGCCGGGTGACTGGATCGGCCGCGGCTTCGACTACGGCCTTCTCGCCTATGGGCTGGCGATCTCGGCCGCCTTCGTCGCGCTCGGCGCCATGGCGCTCGACCGAG
Source organism: Methylobacterium sp. CCH7-A2 (assembly GCF_001557075.1). Classification (NCBI taxonomy): domain Bacteria; kingdom Pseudomonadati; phylum Pseudomonadota; class Alphaproteobacteria; order Hyphomicrobiales; family Methylobacteriaceae; genus Methylobacterium; species Methylobacterium sp. CCH7-A2. Next base: position 4,158 of record NZ_LSKN01000027.1, on the reverse strand, counting down.
GCGGGCTGGCCCTGCTCGGCTGCTGCCTGCCCTGGGGGCTGTTCGGCTTCGTGCTGATGCTCGATTCCGAACTGATCCGCATCCTCGACCTGCACGGCTCGCGCGCCGGCCGCGCCTTCTGGGCCAATTACGCGGCCTATGCGGCGGCCCTCGCCGCCATCGCCGCCTGTGCCGGGTTCGCCCGCGACCGGCGCTTCGCCTGGCCGCTGGCGTTGGCGCTGGTCCTCGGCCTCGTCGTGCCGCTGGTGTTCTGGAGCGGGCTCGCCACCGGCCTGCCGGGCAAGGTGGTGGTGGCGAGCCTCGTGCTGGGCTCGGCGATCGCGCTCGTCGTTGCGGGCGTCACCGGCGGGGTTCGCCGACTGACGCTGGCGGGCTCGGGCATGTTCGGCCTCGCGATCCTGATCCTGCTCTGGCAGACGATCGGCACGCTGCTCGACCAGTCGCTGTTCTTCCTGGTGGCCGGCGGCGTTCTGCTCGGCCTCGCCAGCGGCGCGAGGCGGCTCTTCGCCAGGCTGGCGCGGCCGGCGGCGGAGGCTGCGCCATGACCCCGTCCGTGCCAAGGCTGCCGAGCGCCGATGCGCTGCTGGCACAGGTCCCGCTGATCGGGCGGATGCTGGCGGCGATGCTGCTGCTCTGCAGCGCGTTGCTGGCCCTCGTCGAGAGCCGCGCCGCGATCCTGCGCGGTGGCACCGAAATCCGGCTGCGGACGGTGCCGGTCGATCCGCGCGACCTGTTCCGCGGCGACTATGTCGTGCTGGCTTACGACATCTCACGTGTCACAAGCGGAAAGCTCGTCGGCGACAAGCGTTTGCGCCGGGGTGACAAGCTGTATGTCCAAGTCGCTAACGGCTCGGATGGTTTCGCCGAACTGCGATCGGTCTCAACTCAGCGGCCGGCAGGGACCGAGCCCGTGCTGATTGCGAGAGTTGTTGCTCTGCCCGGTTGCCGAGGCGACGGTACTGCTTTCGATTGCAGCGGACCCGACGCACGCATCCATCTAGCCTATGGGCTCGAAAGCTATTTCGTGCCGCAGAGCGAGGGCCGGCGGATCGAGACCACGCCGAAGGCCCGGATCGAGGTCGTCGCCGCCGTGGCCGGCGACGGAACCGCCGCGATCAAGCGCCTCCTGATCGACGGCAAGCTGGTCTATGCCGAGCCGCCCTACTGAGAGGCAGCGCCTCGCCAAAGGGGCTTCTCTTCACGGCCCGCGGTCACGCCCCGACACGCGCTTGTGAAGCGATGTTTAGTGACCCTTAACCCTGCTCCTTTTATGAACGCCACATGAACGAAGTCCGCGCGCTTGTTCAGGTTGGGGGAACCCGCAGCGCCGGCCTCGCGTTCGCCCCGTACCCTTCGCCGGATTCTTGTGGTGCAGCAGCTGTCCGCCCTGTCGCGCTTTCTGCTCCTGGGCCGTGGCCCGGGCGGGACGGCCGCGTCTGCGGGCCGTGATGCCCGGATCGACGTGATCCGCGGGCTGGCGCTGCTGATCATCTTCATCAATCACATGCCCGGCAATGTCATTGCCGCCTGGATGCCGCATAATTTCGGGTTCTCGGACGGGGCGGACGCCTTCGTGCTGCTGGCCGGCGTCTCGGCGACGCTGGCCTATGGCAATCTGATCGAGCGACAAGGGCTGACGGTCGGTGCGCTGAAGATCGGCGCCCGGCTTTGGACCCTCTACATCGCCCATCTGGCGCTCTTCATCGTCGTCTGTGGCGTGGTGGCCGCGGCGGTGACGCGGACGCAGAACCCGCTCTACATCGAAGCGATCAACATCCAGCCCTTCTTCAGCGACACGCTCGCGGCGCTGATCGACGTGCTGACGCTGCGCTACCAACCCGCCTATCTGGACATTCTACCGCTCTACATCGTCCTGCTCGGCCTGTTTCCGCTCCTGTATCTGGCCGTGCGGCTGAGCCCTCTCGGAGCCGTGCTGCTCTCGCTCGGCATCTGGCAGGGCGCGCTCTGGCTCGGGCTGAACTTTCCGAATGTCCATGGCGCCGGCTGGTTCTTCAATCCCTTCGCCTGGCAGCTCGTGTTCACGCTGGGTGTCGTCATTGGCCGCGCCATCCAGGGTGGGCTCGAACTGCCGCGACTGCGCTGGCTCGACGCTTTGGCACTCGGCTATGTGCTGTTTGCTGTCTTCGCCAAGACGGCGACGGGCAATCCGACGGGGATCGCCGCACTCAACGACTGGTTCGACTCGGTGCAACTCGGCTCCGACAAGACCAATCTCGCCTGGAGCCGCGTGCTGCATGTGCTGGCGCTGGCCTGGCTGGCGATGCGGTTCCTGCCCGCAGGCGCCGGGCTGCTGCGCTTCGCGGCGGGCCGCGTGCTGGCGATCGTCGGGCGCCATTCGCTCGACGTCTTCTGCGCCGGGACGGTTCTGTCCATCGCCGGGCAGATCGTGATGGCCGAAACCGGCTTTGCGGTGGGGCCGCAATTGCTCGTTTGCCTCATCGGGGTTACGATCCTGGTGGGGTTGGGGATGTTCCTGACGTGGTATCAGTCGCTCACGATCGCCGCCGGCCGTTCCGCCGCGCCGTCGCGACAGGCTTCGCCGCAGTCGCACTGATCGCTGCCGCGGCGCTGGCACCGGCGCTGGCGAGCCCGGTCGTGCCGCCGCCGGCCGGCGACCAGCGCTGTCGCGATGGGGCGACGGGGACGCCGTTTCGGCCGGCTCTGCCCAAGGCGGTCCAGACGCTGCGCGAGACCGGCAAGCTGACCATCGTCGCGATCGGCTCCTCGACCACCGCCGGCGCCGGCGCCAGCAGCTCCGATAAAAGCTATCCGACCGTGCTGGAGGAGGAGCTGCGGCGACGCCTGCCACAAGCGGAGATCCGCGTGGTCAATCGCGGTGTCGGCGGGCAGTCCGCCTACGAGATGCTGATGCGGATGGAGCCGGATGTCATCGAGCAGGCACCGAGCCTCGTCATCTGGCAGACCGTCGCCAACGACGTGGTCAATCATATCGGCGAGGAAAAGCTCGCCAAGATTCTTAAGAAAGGCATCCGCAAGGTCCAGTCGGCGGGGATCGACCTCGTCATGATGGACCTGCCCTGGATGCCTCGGGAAGGGCGCTATCCCCATTACGACGACTACCGGGCCGTGCTGAAGCGCACCGCCGACGAGCATGCCGTGGCGGTCTTCCCGCGCTACCGGATGATGCGGGACTGGGCGAGTTCACGCCGCTTCACGCCCGAAGAGCTGATCGGGATGAACGGTACGGAGCTGGTCGAGTCGGCCTATCGCTGCCTCGCCATCCGCATCGCCGACGGCGTCGAGGCCGCCGTTACGGGCGCCGTGCCCAAGGCGACCAACTGACGGCGGCGGGCGGAATTCAGCGGGCCAGCACCTCGATGTCGCGGTCGAGACCGGACTCCACCTTGAAGTCGCGCGAGAAGACCTGCCCCTCCTGCCGCGCGATCAGGACGTAATCGCCCTCGGCCAGTATGACCTGCGGAAAGGCGCCGATCGCCTCGCGGATGACGTCGCCGCCCGGTGTGAGAACGCTGAAGGCGGTACCGGCGAAGGCCTCGCCGCCGGGCGCGGCGACGAGCTTGAGCGTGACGCGCGCCGCGCGGTGATGCAGCGTCGCATCGGTCACCTTGCCCGACTCGACCTTCACATCGGCGCGCTGGATCGCGTTGGAATCGCCATAGGTCGAGACGACGTGATAGGTGCCCTCCGGCAGCCTGATCATCTCGCCGCCGCGGGCATTGGTAACGAGACGGCCTTCCGAATTGCCCTGCAGCGGCACGAAGATCTGGAAAGCCAGCTGGGCGGGGGCGATCGGAGCATCGCCGATCGAGCCGCCGAGCGACAGGCCGCCGGCACTGATCGCGACCTGATCGCGCAGGCCCTGCGGGCCGAGCGAGATCCGCTTGGTGCCGCTGGCGAAGCCATAGGCGGCGTGCAGCAGATAGGTGCCGGGATCGAGCGTGAACAAGGGTTCGGCATCGGCCGAGCGGGCGACGATCCGGGGCGGCGAGCCGTCGGCGGTCTCGGTCAGGATGCGCCAGACCAGGCCGGAGCGGATCGGCTTGCGGTCGCCGGCAAACTGGGCCGAGAGGCGCAAGGCAGCCTGCTGCGTGGCGGGCGGCGGACCGGGCTGCACCGGGGTGGGCTCCACCGCGGTGCCGATGGTCGGCTGGGCGG
>NZ_LSKN01000309.1:0-549 GCF_001557075.1 Methylobacterium sp. CCH7-A2 | reverse complement strand
TGACCTCCTCGGAGGTCGGGCTCGCCGCCCGCGAGATCAACATGGGCGCCGACGATCTGTCCAAGCGCACCGAGGAGCAGGCCTCGAGCCTGGAGGAGACCGCGGCGACGACGGAGCAGCTGGCGGCCTCCGTCAAGGCGACCGCCCAGGCCTCGCGCCAGGCGGCCGCGATCGCGACGGAGGCGATGGGGGCGGCGCAGAACGGCGGCTCGATCGCCGGCCAGGCGGTCGACGCGATGGCGCGCATCGAGAGCGCCTCGCAGAAGATCTCGGACATCATCCGCGTGATCGACGACATCGCCTTCCAGACCAATCTGCTGGCGCTGAATGCCGCGGTCGAAGCCGCTCGCGCCGGCGATGCCGGCAAGGGCTTCGCCGTCGTGGCCTCGGAGGTTCGGACCCTCGCCCAGCGCTCGGGCGCCGCGGCGAAGGACATCTCGGCGCTTATCTCCTCCTCGAACACCGAAGTCGGCGAAGGCGTGAAGCTGGTGCGGCAGGCCGGCGAGGCGCTGGAGCAGATCCTCGGCGCCTCGCAGAAGGTCGCCGCGA